>JUNU01000136.1 GCA_001067655.1 Neisseria lactamica | reverse complement strand
GGCCTTTTCTGTTATGGAAAGTTGCACTTCAAATGCGAATCCGCCGACCTTTTTCAGTATGGCGGGCTAATCGGTCAAACCGCCCGCCCCTACTTTCTTAGCCCGCGTGCAACACAAATATCGTCGGGCGTTTTTTCAAATTCGGCAACGTTTTCAGCTTCCGCCAAGCGGCAACGGTTTGGCTGATGATTTCCTGCGTCGGCAAAGTCAGGTCGGTTGCAGTGCAGAGGCGGGTTTCAGGGTGCAGGGTTTCCAGCGCGTCGGCAAGCAGCGCGTCGTTGCGGTAAGGCGTTTCGATGAAAAGCTGGGTTTCGTTTTGCTGACGCGAACGCTGTTCCAAGCTCTTCAAAGCGGCAATACGCTCGCTTTTCTCCGACGGCAGATAGCCTTTAAACGCGAAATTCTGCCCGTTTGCCCCCGAAGCCATCAGCGCCAGCAACAGGCTGGACGGACCGACCAGCGGACGGACTTCATAGCCGTGCTGGTGCGCCAATGCCACTAAATTCGCGCCGGGATCGGCAACCGCCGGACAACCCGCTTCGCTGAGAATGCCCATGCTGCGCCCTTCCTGCAAAGGTTTCAAAAGCTCGGGCAAGGTTTTCAAGTCGGTGTGTTCGTTGAGGGTTTGCAGGTTCAGCTCGCGGATGGGCGTCGTGATACCCAAATGTTTCAAATGGGCACGGGCGGTTTTCTCGGCTTCGACGACAAAATCGGTCAAGCCGGTAATCTGCGCCTGTTCGTGCGGCAGCAGGCAGGGGGTGTCGGGCGCACCCAAAGGGGTGGGAATCAGGTAAAGAATCGGGGACATGATGGGTTTCCTATACGGAAGGTCGTCTGAAACTGTCAGACGGTTGTTTTCAGACGACCTAAATGATTTCTACGCCTTCGTTTTTTAAAAACTCGACCAGTTTGAAGATGGGCAAACCGATAAGCGCGTTCGGGTCGCTGCTGTCTATGCGCTCCAGTAACGCCGCGCCCAAGCCCTCGCTCTTCGCCGCACCCGCGCAGTAAACCGCGTCCGGTTCGCGCGCCAGATAACGCTCAATCTGCCCGTCTGTCAGCGTACGCATCACGACCGACGTGTTATCGACATGACGTTGAATACGGCCCGAAGCAGTATTCAAAAGCACGATTGCGCTGTAAAATTCAATCTTTCTGCCGCTCAAATCCCTGAGCATTTGTTGTGCATTTGCGACGTTCATCGGCTTACCCAACTGGCGGCCATTGCACCACGCCACTTGGTCCGCGCCGATTACCAACGCGGCAGGAAATCGAGCCGCCAACGAACGCGCCTTCCCTTCCGCCAAACGCAAGGCAGTATCCGCCGCGCTTTCACCTGCAGCGGGCGTTTCGTCAAAATCAGGCGCGGCAGTTTGAAAATCAATGCCCAAACGTTCGAGCTGCGCGCGGCGGAACACCGAACCCGAACCCAATATCAAAGGCAGTTTTGCACTCATATTTTGCTTAAAAATATTGACGTTAGACTGTCGAAATTATATCATACCCCGTTTATGTCAGACCCTAATTTGATTGACCCAGAAGTTTTCGCCTCTGAAAAGCAGACCCTGCAAGGCAGCTTCCTGCTTGAGGAATTGGACGAACGAGTCGGTTCGCACGATTATCCGGCCGACAAACAGACCAAAGTGTCGTTTACGCTGAGCGGCGGACGCGACCGACTGCAGCGTTTGTTTCTCGATTTGAACGTCAAAGCCGATATGCCGCTGATTTGCCAACGATGTATCCGCCCCATGCCGTTTACGCTCGACGAAACCAGCCGCATTGTTTTGTTCGCCAATGAAGAGGACTTGGATAAAGCGATGCTGACCGACGAAGAGTTGGAAGGCATGCTGATTGAGAAAGAACTCGACGTACGCGGGTTGGTGGAAGACCAAATCCTAATGTCGCTCCCCTTCTCCCCGCGCCACGAAAACTGCGACAATGCCGCGCTGGAACAAGTCAATCAGGACAAACCCAACCCTTTTGCTGTTTTAGCAGGTTTGAAAAGCAGTTAACCAGGACACAGTTTTATTTATCTAGGAGCTTGAAATGGCCGTTCAACAAAACAAAAAATCCCCTTCTAAACGCGGTATGCACCGCTCTCACGACGCTTTGACCGCGCCTTCTCTGTCTGTTGACAGCGTAACCGGCGAAGTACACCGCCCGCACCACATTTCCCCCAACGGTATGTACCGCGGCCGTAAAGTAGTGAAAGCCAAAGGCGAATAATCTTATTCGACTGACTGAAAAAGCCAGAATATTGCCATGCAATGCTGGCTTTTTTACATTACATCCGAACTGCCCGAATTCATGCCTGCCCATGCTTCAAAATGCGGCACAAAATCCTTGCAGTTCAAACTGATACACCCCATTGAATCGGGAATCGCCATGAAACAGAAAATCTGGTACACCTACGACGACATCCACCGCGTGATCAAAGCGTTGGCGGAAAAAATCCAAAACTCCGGCATCAAATACGATGCCATGATCGCCATCGGCGGCGGCGGCTTCATTCCCGCCCGTATGCTGCGCTGCTTTCTGGAAATCCCGATTTACGCCGTAACCACCGCCTATTACGACAGCGACAACGAAGGACAGGTAACGGAAGAAGTCAAAAAAGTCCAATGGCTCGACCCCGTTCCTGACGCGCTGAAAGGCAAGAACGTACTTGTAGTCGATGAAGTCGACGACAGCCGCGTAACCATGGAATTCTGCCTGACCGAGTTGCAAAAAGAAGATTTCGGCACCGTCGGCGTTGCCGTCCTGCACGAAAAAATCAAAGCCAAAGTCGGCAAAATCCCCGAAGGCATCCCCTACTTCAGTGGCCTTACCGTAGAAGACTGGTGGATCAACTACCCTTGGGACGCACTCGACATCGACGAACACAACCGCCTCGCCGCCGAAGGCAAAAAATAAGCCAGTGATGGAGAAGCCCGCCTTCTTCCGAAACGGCAAAAGCGAAATCCGTAGAACACCGATAAAACGCGATTTCGCCTCTTTTCAGCGCATATTCATAAAACGTATTAGAATGTGGAACGCAACACTTCAATCCGAAGCACCCGACCACACATACACCCTATTTTCAGACGACCTCCATACCGCATATCGTCCAAAGGTCGTCTGAAACCGATTGTGAAGCCGAATAAACTCACAGAGGCAGCCGATACTGCCCCTATTTACCTTCACCACACAAACCGGAGAACAACATGATTACATTGGCCGTAGATGCCATGGGCGGCGACTCAGGTCTCGCAGTTACCGTCCCCGGTGCCCTTGCCTTTTTGAAACAGCAGCAAGACGTACACCTCATTATGGTCGGCGACGAATCCGCCATCCACCAAGCCCTCTCCGCAGCCAACGCGCCGATGGAGCGCATTACCGTGCTCCACGCCTCCGAAGTCGTCGGCATGGACGAAGCCCCGCAGCTTGCCCTAAAAAATAAAAAAGACTCCTCCATGCGCATTGCCATCAACCAAGTCAAAGAAGGCAACGCGCAGGCCGCCGTATCCGCCGGTAACACCGGCGCGCTCATGGCGACCGCCCGCTTCGTCCTCAAAACCATTCCCGGCATCGACCGCCCCGCCATCGCCAAATTCCTGCCCTCAGACAGCGAACACCTGACCCTCGCCCTCGATTTGGGCGCAAACGTCGACTGCACGCCCGAACAGCTCGTACAGTTCGCCATCATCGGCAACGAACTCTTCCAAGCCCTCTACCCGCAAAAAGGCAGCCCGCGCGTCGGCCTGCTTAACGTCGGCACCGAAGACATCAAAGGCACGGACACCGTCAAACAAACCTTCAAACTGCTCAAAAGCAGCAAACTGAATTTCATCGGCAACATCGAAAGCAACGGCGTCCTGTACGGCGAAGCCGACGTGATTGTCGCAGACGGCTTTGTCGGCAACATCATGCTCAAAACCATCGAAGGCGCGGTCAAATTCATGAGCGGAGCCATCCGTCAGGAATTCCAACGCAACCTGTTCAACAAAATGGCCGCTGTCGCCGCCCTCCCCGCCCTAAAAGGCTTGAAAAGCAAACTGGATCCCCGCAAATTCAACGGCGCGATTCTGCTCGGTCTGCGCGGTATCGTCATCAAAAGCCACGGCGGCACAGACGATATCGGCTTCAGCTATGCTTTAGAAGAAGCCTACCACGAAGCAAAATCCGCCAGCCTGTCGAAAATCGAACAAGGTGTCGCCGAACAATTTGCCGCACTTGAAGCGGTTAAGGCGGAGCAAGCTGCTCAAGAAGAACAGCAAGCCGAAGAAACCGAAGTTTAAGGCCTCTCTGCGCAAATACTCCAAGCGTGTTTGCTACATAGGCAAAGGGTCGTCTGAAAATGGATTTCAGACGACCCTTTTGAGTTTGAACCATTCGAACCATTCAGTCCATCAACGTTTAATTAACGCGATGTAGCCTAACCTCGTCCTAATGCTCCACATGCTTGATAGCCTAAACATTCCCATTACAACGCTTTAAACCAATCCCAATTTATCCACTTTTATAGTGGATTAACTTTAAACCAGTACGGCGTTGCCTCGCCTTGCCGTAC
>JUNU01000135.1 GCA_001067655.1 Neisseria lactamica | reverse complement strand
GGGTTCGGGCGGGATTTTCAGCAGCGGATCGGTTTCGGGGTCGTAGCTGTACGGCTCGGCTGACGCCCGAATGTCTTTACTTCATGGCGATCCAATACTTTTAATTGAAAAGGTCGTCTGAAAAGAGGGCAAGCTTTTCAGACGACCTTTTCAAACCCACCCATACACATGAATTAAGATTTCAAACGGGGTACAGTTTTCTCATCATTTATTCATTAGAAAAAACGATCATTTTCCCTTCCGGATAGTCTCCTTTCCAGCCGCACGGAAGGCCGTTATGTTGGTAAACATATAATATATCTTTCCAAATCTCCGGCATGTAGTTATTGGCATAACAATTCAATAAAATATCCATATCATAAAGCATTGTTTCCTCAATAAAATTTGCTCCACTTCCCTCATCTGTGAGTTTTTTATCTGCCCCATGAAAATCCTTATCTAGAGCCCCCAGACAATTGGTATTAGTTAATTTAGCACCAATCAAGTAGTGCCAATCAAAATCATCCGAATCTGGGAATT
>JUNU01000134.1 GCA_001067655.1 Neisseria lactamica | reverse complement strand
TTCAGTAAATTCGTTAAAAATATTTATCTTATCTTTTGTTATGGAAATTGTGTGTGCATTACCCGTACCTTCCCAAATTTCTATTTTACCGTTTTGGACTTGACTAATATTGTCTATTATTAAATCAACAGTATGTGCTACTCCCATAACATCTTCTTCCAGAAAATCTGCAATCATTTCATCAGATGATTTTAAATTTTTACGTTCAACCCTGCATATGTTATGGCTATCTATATAAAAATACATCATAGGCGCTTTTAATTTCAGAAATTATTCGGTTTCGAGACCCTGTTTTAGAATAAATGATGAAGGTGCCGTTCATTTAATCTATTTTCTTTTTACAGAATCAAAAATTTCAATATTTCCTATAGATTTGAACTTTTCAGACGACCTTTTCAAACCAACCCATACACATGAATTAAGATTTCAAACGGATTACAGTTTTATCATCATTCATTAGAAAAAACGATCATTTTCCCTTCCGGATAATCTCCTTTCCAACCGCAAGGGAAACCGTTATGTTGGAAAACATACAAAATATCTTTCCAAATTTCCGGCATATAATTATTGGCGTAACAATTCAATAAAATTTTCATATAATAAGGCATTGTTTCCTCAAGGAAGTTTACTACCCCCTCTATCGTGAGCTTTCTATCTGCCCCATGTAAATTCTTATCTAGAGCCCCCAGGCAATTGGTATTAATTAATTTAGCACCAATCAAGTAGTGCCAATCAAAATCATCCGAATCTGGGAATT
>JUNU01000133.1 GCA_001067655.1 Neisseria lactamica | reverse complement strand
CGCCGCCGTCGCGTTCCCAAAAGAACATATATTTGTTGCCGCCCCATTTCACCAATTTTTCCTCGCCCGACATGCCGTTGATGGTGCGTTTGCCTTGGCGGATGGTGCGTGTTAAGGCTTTAACCATTGCGCCTTTCCCCAGATTTACTTTACGTTCCATCAGCGTTGGTCCGCCTGTCTCCAAAACGTCGCCGTGTATGATTTCCAGACTCATATCGTGTTGTTTGGCAAATTCGACGGTGCTATGGACTTCAAACGGTTTTTGCCGTCATCGGCAATAAAACCGCCTATCAGGCAGATGCCGTGTTTATTTGGTACTTCAAACTCCTGTCTTGTCTTCAAACCGCTGATGAAATCTTGACGGAATTTTTTCTCAATGCTGTTTATTGCTTCTTTTTCTTGGGCTTTCCAGTTGGCAGGTGCTTTACTGTTTTCAGCAGGGATATAGAAATAGCTGCGTACGATATAGGCGTCATTATTATCCAGTTTGAAATATAAATAGGCTTCGTAGGGCATACCGTCATCACCAACAAGATCTTCCCAATCAAACCCTCCGCGTGTAACCTGCATCATCGCCTGCCCCGGAATCAGGGTGCGGGTATCGACGACAATATCGGTGCCAAATTCCCCAGTAGTTTTAAATTCATTAATATTCCTGACATTTCTATTCCAGTCATTAAACATAACCATCACGCTCCAGCCATTGTAATCAATGTGTGTACTGCCGTGATGGCGTTGTGACGGCAGATGCAATTGATAGCGGCCGCTGCAATAGGGTTGTTCGGTCCAGTAGGCAGTATCGATGGCGGATTTGGTGACGGTTGGCGAAGTTTCTGCCGATGGGGAAACAGTAGGTGTGCAGGCTGCGACGGCAAGGATCAGGGATAGCGTAGTCAGACGGATGGACATGGATAAGCTCCGTGTTTGAAAAGGGTCGTCTGAAAGTATAGTTTATTCAGACGACCTTTGTCATAAAACGGGCTTGGCGGTATTTATCCGACATAGGTGGGCGTTTCGCGCGTCCGTAAGATGGGCGGTATGGCGATAATGTCGGTAGGGAAAATGACGGTTTGGCTTTATAATCTGATTCATTCTTTTCAGGCAGACCATTATGGAACACGATTCAAACGAAACCATGCGTCTTTCCAAGCGCATGGCGCAATTGGGCTTATGCTCGCGCCGCGAGGCAGACAGCTACATCGAGCAAGGCTGGGTCAAGGTCAACGGGCAAACCGCCGTACTTGGTCAGAAAGTAACCGAACGCGACCGCATCGACCTCAACCGGCAGGCGCATGAAAAACAGGCAGAGCGCGTTACCATCTTGCTCAACAAGCCCGTCGGCTACGTCAGCGCGCAGGCGGAAAAAGGCTACAAATCCGCCGCCGAGCTGATTACCGCCGACAACCGTTGGGAAGGCGACGACAGCCGCATTCCGTTCAGCGAAAAACACAAATTTGGCTTGGCGCCCGCCGGCAGGCTGGACATCGATTCCGTCGGGTTGCTGGTGTTGACGCAGGACGGCCGCATCGCCAAGCAGCTTATCGGCGAAAACAGCGGCAGTGAAAAAGAATATCTGGTGCGCGTGCGCGGCAAATTGGACGAAAAAGGACTTGCCTTGCTCAACCACGGATTGAGTTTGGACGGCGAGAAACTGCGCCCCGCCAAAGTAGAATGGCAAAACGAAGACCAACTGCGTTTCGTGTTGAAACAAGGCAAAAAGCGGCAAATCCGCCGTATGTGCGAACTGGTCGGTTTGCGCGTCGTCGGGCTGAAGCGGATTCGGATGGGTAAAGTCAAACTGGGCAAACTGCCGCCAGGCAAATGGCGTTATCTGCGGGCGGATGAGTCGTTTTGATTGGATTTGAACTTGGGACGACGGCAAGAGGTCGTCTGAAAACGTCACATATCATTTTATAAAGACAAGAATATGAATTTAGAAACCAAAATCCCGCCGCCGGCGATATGTTTTATCTGCGCATTGCTGATGTATGCCTCTGCGCAAGTATCCGCGTTGGCAGGCATACTGCCGCGCTTTCCGATATGGCTGTCAGCTGTTTTGATAGCGTTTGGGACGGCGTTGGGCGTGTTAGGTGTGTGGGCGTTTCGCCGTGTGCGCACGACCGTCAGCCCGTTCAATCCCGAAGAAACCGAACATTTCGTTTCATACGGCGTGTACCGGTTCAGCCGCAACCCGATGTATGCGGGCATGGGCTTCTGGCTGGCGGCATGGGCAGGATATTTGGCGCATCCGTTGCCGTGGCTCTTTTTAGCGGTATTTGCCGCCTATATGACGCGTTTTCAAATCATGCCTGAAGAACGCGTTTTGGCGCGGAAATTCGGTGCCGAGTACGAAGCGTACTGCCGCCGCGTCCGCCGTTGGTTATAAAAGCGGCAACGTCAAATCAGATATCGCCATCCTGCGCCTTTTGGGCATGAAATGATCCGACTGCGCAGGTTGCCTCTGATTGTGTGAATCCGCGATGGTTCAAATCAAACAAAAGGTCGTCTGAAACCCCAAAACAAGGTTTCAGACGACCTTTTTAGCCAACTACCTACATCAAATTAATGATGACCGCAGCCGCATTCTTTTTTCATGTCGATAACCATGCGGCCGGTGATTTTGCCTTCGCGCATTTCTTGGAAAATCGCCGGAGCCTCGTCCAAAGCACGCAGTTGGACTTTCGGTACCACCAAGCCTTCTGCGCCGAATTGGAAAGCTTCTTCCAAGTCTTTGCGCGTACCGACCAGAGAGCCGACCACTTCGATGCCGTCCAAGACCAGACGCGGGATGGACAAGTCCATAGATTCGGGCGGCAGACCGATGGCAACGACGCGACCGCCTGCACGGACGCAGTCCACGGCAGAGTTGAACGCGGCGGCGGATACGGCGGTGACAACGGCTGCGTGTGCACCGCCGGTTTTTTCCTGAATCACTTTGGCTGCGTCTTCTTTGGCGGCGTTGATGACTAAATCTGCACCGCTTTCTTTAGCGAATGCCAGTTTTTCATCGTTGATGTCGATGGCGACGACGTGTGCGCCGAATACTTTTTTCGCGTATTGGACACCCAAGTTACCCAAACCGCCCGCACCGTAAATGGCAATCCATTGTCCCGGACGCACGCCGGAAACTTTCACGCCTTTGTAAGTGGTTACGCCGGCGCAGGTAATGCTGGAAGCTTGCGCAGGGTCGAGGCCGTCGGGTACTTTGACGGCGTAGTCTGCATCGACGATACAGTGGGTCGCCATGCCGCCGTCGGCGGTGTAGCCTGCGTTCAATACGGAACGACACAAGGTTTCGCGACCGGTATTACAGTATTCGCACGAACCGCAGCTTTGGAACAACCATGCGATGCTGACGCGGTCGCCGACTTTCAGTGCATTCGCGCCCGGAGCAACTTCTTTGACGATACCGATGCCTTCGTGTCCCAACACGCGTCCCGGTTTTTCGCCATAGTCGCCTGCCGCAACGTGCAGGTCGGTATGGCACACGCCGCAACATTCGACTTCAACCAACGCCTCGCCGTATTCCAACGGGCGTACTTCGCGTTCTACAACTTCTACATCACCTGCTACATTTTGATTCACAACAACTGCTTGCATCTTCATGGTGTTCTCCTTGGCATTCGTAAGAAATCCGTAAATGGTGGGACAGGCGGAATCGGAATAACGCCCTTCCTCTGAATGAGAATACTCCCCTTCATTTCGCTGTGTCAACACTCTATCTTTTTGAAAAATAAGAAATAAAATGTTATACCATAACAATCTGTTTGCGCAGAAATATATCTGACAACCCGCTGAAAAATTCTTACACATATCATGTAAAAAAGGTCGTCTGAAAACTTTAAATACATTAACAAACTCGCTTCATTTCCATGCGGGGTCAAGCCTTATCGGATTAGATTTCCTATTTTAGAAAATTACATATTTGGAATTTTGAGAACGATATCATTTTTAGTGCTTGAACTGAAAGAGAAAAAATACTATTCTATTTTCAGACGACGTTGGAGATACGTCCGAAACCTCAAGAAGACAACCAAGGAGACAGCATCATGGCAAAAGATTTAAATGTGTTTGATAAAGAGTACGGCCTCTTGATTAACGGCGTGTGGACCAAACCCGGCGCGCTTTTGGATTCATACAATCCTGCCAACGGAGAATTGTTAGCCAAATTTACCGACGCATCCGATGCCGATGTTGATGCTGCGGTTGCCGCCGCGCAAGAAGCGTTCAAAACATGGCGCAAAACCACCACCACCGAACGCGCCGCCATCCTCAACAAAATCGCCGATGTAATTGACGAAAACTTGGAATTGTTTGCCTTGCAGGAAACGCTGGACAACGGCAAACCCATCCGCGAAACCCGCGCCGCCGACATCCCGCTGGCTTCCGACCATTTCCGCTACTTTGCCAGCGTCATCCGCGGCGAAGAAGGCACCGCCACCCAGCTTGACTCCGAAGACTTGTCTATCGTCCTGCGCGAGCCTATCGGCGTAGTCGGTCAAATTATCCCGTGGAACTTCCCCTTCCTGATGGCGGCTTGGAAAATCGCCCCCGCACTCGCCGCAGGCTGTACCATCGTTATCCACCCGTCTTCCAGCACTTCGCTGAGCTTGTTGTCGTTCGCTCAAAAAATCAACCACTTGCTGCCTAAAGGTGTGTTGAACATCATCACCGGTCGCGGTTCTAAATCCGGCGAATACATGCTGCACCACAAAGGCTTCAACAAACTCGCCTTTACCGGTTCGACCGAAATCGGCCGCCACATCGGCATCGCCGCCGCCGAAATGCTCATTCCCGCCACCTTGGAACTGGGCGGCAAATCTGCCAACATCTTCTTTGACGACATGCCGTTCGACAAAGCCCTCGAAGGCGCGCAAAAAGGTATTTTGTTCAACCAAGGTCAAGTGTGCTGTGCCGGCTCGCGCATCTTCGTACAAGAAGGCATTTATGACAAATTCGTCAACGCTTTGGCGGAAGAGTTCAAAAAAATCAAAGTCGGTCTGCCTTGGGAAGACGACACCCAAATGGGTTCGCAAGTCAATGCCGGTCAGCTTGAAACCATTTTGAAATACGTCAAAATCGGCGAACAAGAAGGCTGCCGCATCATCACCGGCGGTAAGAAAATCGAAGGCGAGTTGGGCAAAGGCGAATTTGTCGAGCCGACCTTGATTGAAGCCGGCAGCAACAGCGCCCGCGTCGCCCAAGAAGAAATCTTCGGCCCGGTTGCTACCGTGATTAAATTCAAAACCGAAGAAGAAGTCATCAAAATGGCGAACGACAGCGAATACGGCTTGGGTGGCGCAGTTTGGAGTACCGACATCAACCGCTGCCTGCGTGTTTCCAATGCGCTGGAAACCGGCCGCGTTTGGGTGAACTGCTACAACCGCCTGCCCGCAGGCGCACCGTTCGGCGGCTACAAAACTTCAGGCATCGGCCGCGAAACCCACAAAATGATGCTCGCCGCTTATACGCAGGTGAAAAACATTTACATCTCCACCCGCGAAGAGCGCGAAGGCTTCTATTGATTGCCTGCTGAACATCGTTTATTGATGTAGAAAAAAGGTCGTCTGAAATCCAGATTTGGGTTTCAGACGACCTTTTATATTGAGTGGTGTTCTTATGAATGCTTGTCGTTGCAGACGAATAACCGTCCGTCAGACTAGGCTTTTGGGAAAGATTAAACGTTTTTTAGGAAGGGCATGCAGTCAAAGGGTAGGGAGAATTTCGTTATACAGTGTTCGTCGTCATGATCAGCGGATAAGGTTCCAAGCCATTTTGACAGCAATCAGCAGCAGCATGATACCGAAGGAGATTTTGAGCTGGCGGGCGGGGAGTTTGTGCGCGGTTTTGACGCCGATAGGGGCGAAAATCATGGTGGCGATGCTGAGGATGGCGACGGCGGGTAGATAGAGGAAGCCGCCGGAGCCGTGGGGTAGGTTGGGGATGTTCCAGCCGGTAATGAGATAACCGATGGTACCTGCAAGCGCAATCGGCCAGGCGAGGCCGGAGGATGTACCGATGGCGCGGTGGGCGGGGAAGTTGCAATACATCAGGAAGGGGACGGACAGCGAGCCGCCGCCGATGCCGACCCAGCTCGAAGCTGCGCCGAACAATGTGCCGACAGCACTTAGGCCGGGTAGGCCAGGCAGGTGGCGCGAGGCTTTCGGTTTGGAGTCGGTCAGGGTTTTGAGGGCGATAAGGGTCAGGAATACGATAAAGAAGATTTGCAGGGCGCGGGTAGGCATGTATTTGGCGGTGACCGCGCCGATCAGTACGCCGAATATCATGGAGGGGGTCATGCGGCGGACGGTCTGCCAGTCGATGGCGCTTTTTTTATGCTGCGCGTACATGCTGGAGAAGGTGGTGAATACCATGACGGCGAAGGATGTGCCGATAGCGAGATGTTGGGCGTAGGGATGACCGCTGATGTCTTGCAGTTGCAGCGTCCACAAGACGACGGGGACAATCAATGTGCCGCCGCCTACGCCGAACAATCCTGCAATAAATCCCGCCGCGCTTCCGACGGCGAGCAGGGAAAGGATAATATCCCAAGTCCACATTTTTCAGACGACCTTTTTGATTCTACGGCGTTTTTTCAGCCAACGCCGTGCCGCCATGATGTAGCCTGAGAGGCTGTATCCCAAGAAGAAGAGGAATAAGACGAGAGCGGGCTTCCATGTGACTAAGAGGAGGATCAACACGGCAAGTACCATGCCCATAAAGGGAACTTGGCGGCGGATGTTGATTTCTTTAAAGCTCCAAAACGGGATTTGGACAATCATGGAAATGCCGGCGAAAAGCGTGATGCCCAATGCCCACCACTGCACGCCGGGGAAACGTTCGACGCTGTGGTTAACCCAAATCAGGCCGACAATCAACGCGGCGGCGGTCGGACTGGGGACGCCGATAAACCAGCGTTTATCGACTTTGCCGATAAGCGTGTTGAAGAGGGCGAGGCGCAGGGCGGCGCAGGCGCAGTAGATGAAGGCGACGGAATAACCGATTTTGCCGAACTGCGAAAGTTGCCATTTGTAAATAATCAATGCAGGTGCAACGCCGAAACTGACCATGTCGGCAAGGCTGTCGAGCTGTTCGCCGAATGCGCTTTGGCTGTTGGTCAGCCGTGCCACGCGCCCGTCCATGCCGTCGAGCAGCATGGAGAGAAATACCGCAATCGCCGCTATTTCAAAATGCTTGTGCATGGATTGGGTAATGGCAAAGAAAGCACAGAACAGGGCAGCGATGGTGAAGGAGTTGGGTAGCAGGTAGATGCTGTTGCGACGCAACGAATTGCGTTGCGGATTTTGAGGAATTTGCGTATTGTCCATAAGCGTTTGATGATGCTGTACGAAGCAGATTTAGGGATTATACCGTATCGTGACTGCCTGACAATTTAATAACGATGGTATTTTTTTATGGCGGCGCGGTTCTGTAACTTGGGTGATGAAAAAGGTCGTCTGAAAACCTTTCGAGGTTTCAGACGACCTTTTGTTTAAGCTGTCATCAGCTCAGTTTGCCGTGACATTGTTTGTATTTCAGGCCGCTTCCGCACGGGCATGGGTCGTTGCGGTGGACGACTTGGCCTTGGGCGGCAAGTGCTTCGGGGCTGAAATCCGTTCCGTCGGGATCGAACGCTTCGGTAACCAAATTAGTTTGGGATTGTCCGAGCAGTTCTTCCATGTCGGGCGCTTCGGAGTGGATGGTTTTGATGCCGACGGGTGCGGGTTCGGCAATTTCTTCTACATCGGTGTTGCGCTCGATTTGGACGGAGGTCAAGAGGGCGGCGGTTTGATGCTTGATGCCGCGCCACAGGTTTTCAAACATGGCGAAGGCTTCGCGTTTGTATTCCTGTTTCGGATTTTTCTGTGCATAGCTGCGCAGGTGGATGCCTTGGCGCAGGTAGTCCATGGCGGCAAGGTGTTCGCGCCATTGCAGGTCGATGACTTGCAGCATGACGTTTCGTTCGAAATCCGCCATCGGTTTTTTGCCGACCAGCTCGACTTTTGCCGCGTATTCTTCTTCCACGCGTTTAATCAGGCGCTCTTTGATGTCCTGATTGTCCAATGTGGTGTCTGCTTTGAGCCATGCTTGGATGTCTTCGTGTAGGCGGAATTCGGCGGCAAGCTGGCTTTCGAGTGCGGGGATGTCCCATTGCTCTTCCATGCTGTCGGGCGGTATGTACAAATTGACCAAATCGCTGATGACTTCTTCGCGGATACCTTTAGTCAGGTCGCTGACGTCTTTGCTGTTGAGGATTTCGTTGCGTTGGTGGTAGATGACTTTACGTTGGTCGTTGGCAACGTCGTCGTATTCCAATACTTGTTTGCGCATGTCGAAGTTGCGGCCTTCGACTTTGCGTTGCGCGCCTTCGATTTGGCGGGTCAGCATGCCGTGTTCGATGGCGATACCGCGTTCCGGCGCAAGGCGGTTGAGGATGGCGGCGGCACGGTCGAGCGCGAAGAGGCGCAGCAGCGGGTCTTCAAATGAGAGGTAGAAGCGGCTGGAGCCGGGGTCGCCCTGACGGCCTGCGCGTCCGCGCAATTGGTTGTCGATGCGGCGGCTTTCGTGGCGTTCGGTACCGATGATGTGCAGGCCGCCTGCCGCGACCACTTGGTCGTGTTCTGCCTGCCAGCCGTTTTCAAGAGCGGCGATTTGTGCGGCTTTTTCTTCGTCGCTCAGGTTTTCGTTGGACTGGATGGCTTCGATTTGGTGCTTGAGGTTGCCGCCGAGGACGATGTCGGTACCGCGGCCCGCCATGTTGGTGGCGACGGTAATGGCGCCGACTTTACCGGCCTGGGCGACAATCAGGGCTTCGCGTTCGTGTTCTTTAGCGTTAAGGACGTTGTGCGGCAGTCCGGCTTTTTGCAGAAGATTGGAGACCAGTTCGGAGTTTTCGATGCTGGTGGTACCGACGAGGACGGGTTGTCCGCGTTTGTAGCATTCTTCGATGTCTTTGACGACGGCTTCGAATTTTTCTTCGGCAGAACGGAAAATCTGGTCGTTGAAGTCTTTACGCTGTACGGGGCGGTTGGTCGGGATGATGACGGTTTCGAGGTTGTAGATGCTTTGGAACTCGAAAGCCTCGGTATCGGCGGTACCGGTCATGCCGGAGAGTTTGGTGTAGAGGCGGAAGTAGTTTTGGAAGGTAATGGAGGCGAGGGTTTGGTTTTCGCGTTTGATTTCTACGCCTTCTTTAGCTTCGACGGCTTGGTGCAAGCCTTCGGACCAGCGGCGGCCGGACATCAGACGACCTGTAAATTCGTCCACGATGACGATTTCACCGTCTTGGATGACGTAGTGTTGGTCTTTATGGAATAACGTATGCGCGCGCAATGCTGCCATGAGGTGGTGCATCAGGGCGATGTTGGCGGCGGAGTAGAGGGAGTCATTTTCTTGCAGCAAACCCATTTGAATCAGGATTTGCTCGGCGTGTTCGTGACCCGCTTCGCTCAAGATGACTTGGTGTGCTTTTTCATCGACCCAGTAATCGCCTTCGCCTTCTTCGGTTTCTTGGCGGATGAGGTGCGCGGGAAGGCTGTTCATGATTTGGTACAGCTGGATGTTGTCATCCGCCTGACCGGAGATAATCAGCGGGGTGCGCGCTTCGTCGATCAGAATGGAGTCCACTTCGTCCACTACGGCAAAATTCAATTCGCGCTGAACCTTGTCGTATTGGTCGGTTACCATGTTGTCGCGCAGGTAGTCGAAGCCGAATTCGTTGTTGGTACCGTAGGTGATGTCGGAGCCGTAGGCGTTTTGACGGTCAAACGGTTGCATATCGGCGATGATGACGCCGACGTTTAAGCCGAGGAAGTTGTAGAGCGGTTCCATAATGCCTGCGTCGCGCGAGGCTAGATAATCGTTGACGGTAACGACATGCACGCCTTTGCCAGACAGGGCGTTAAGATAGACGGCAAGGGTGGCGACCAAGGTTTTACCTTCACCGGTACGCATTTCGGCGATTTTGCCGTCGTGCAGCACCATACCGCCGATAAGCTGTACGTCGAAGTGGCGCATACCGAGTACGCGGCGGGATGCTTCGCGGCAGACGGCGAAGGCTTCGACCAAAATGTCGTCCAAAGTCTGACCGTCGGCAAGACGTTGTTTGAATTCGGCTGTTTTGGCCTGTAAATCCGCATCGCTCAAGGCTTTCATTTGTTCTTCGAGTGCGTTGATTTTGGCAACGGATTTACGGTATTGTTTGAGCAGTCGGTCGTTGCGGCTGCCGAAGATTTTCTTAGCAATGTTTGTCAGCATGAAATAGTTCCTGCGCCTGATATAAAATAATGGCGAAACGGGGATTTTAACACAAGCCTCGCGGCAAGGCAGTCATGCCGTTTGAAATAAAGGCAGTTTTACCGGATTTCAATCTTGATAATACAACCGTACACTTTGAAAAGGTCGTCTGAAACATATGAATTTGGAACAATTGGGCAAGCGGGATGCGCGGTTGGCAGGTTTGTTGCAGCAGTCGCAACAATGGCGCAGGCTGGATGCGGCAGTCAAACGCATCCTGCCGACAAACCTGCATCCGCACTTTCAAACCGCCTGCATTGAAGAGGGCAGGCTGGTGTTGCTGGCGGCAAACGGTATGGCGGCTTCGCGCCTGAAAATGATATTGCCCGCGCTTGTGCCGCAGCTTCAGGAGTTGAACGCGGGGATTCGGGATGTGGCGGTCAAAGTCGTGCCGAAGCCGCCGGCGCAACCCAAGGTCAACAGCCTGCTTTTGAGCGGGGCGGCATTGGAGAGTTTTGATGCGGCGGCGGCAAAATTGGAAGACAAGCATCCTGAATTGGCTGCCGCGCTGGCGGAGTTGGTGCGTAAACACAGCCGTTGAGTTTGAAATGGTTGTGTTGTTTGTTAATTAAAGTTAAAGAGTATTTCGTATGACTGATAAAATCTAATACTAAAGAAATACGACATTAATAGTAGCCATTCTCATTTGTGTAAACTGAGGTAAAACAGCCGTTGAATTTTGGATTTGTTCGATTTGTTGTAGCAGAATATAGCTTCATTTTCATCCTTCTTTCGCTTGCGGATATGAAATATGAAATTAGGTTCATTAATATATATTCGCAAGTTTTATTTTGTAGAACTTAACATATTCTCACCTATCATTAGGAGATACACATGAAAGCTTATTTGGCTCTGATTTCCGCTGCCGTTATCGGCTTGTCCGCTTGTTCACAAG
>JUNU01000132.1 GCA_001067655.1 Neisseria lactamica | reverse complement strand
GCGTTTGTCGAAGTCTGCGGCAAACTCGCGGGCATGTTGCGCCGCTTTTTCGTCAAAAGGAGAAAGCGCGATGAGGTAGTCCAAATAGAGCATATTGTCGTTTGGGGCATGTCGAATGATGGTGTCGCCGTGTCGGTTCATCAAATCGAGGGCGCGTTGCGACTGTCCGAGTTTGTACGCCAGTTGGGAAAAGAGGGGGATCAGGCGGACGAACTCTTCGTCTTCTTCGACGTTGATTTTGTCTATGGCTTCGTCCAAAAGGCGTTCCGCCTCCTCGTATTTGCCCAGCCTTATCATGCTGTCGATGACGGGGTAGTAGGTGAGGTGCGGCACTTCGGCGCAGGTCATTTCGCCCGTTAAGATGGGTTGGGCGGTATCGATGGCTTTTTGGTACTGCCCGATAAAATGGTAGAAATTGACCTGCTCGGACTGTTCGCACGCGGGACAGTCGGAAAATTCATCTGCGGCGGTTTGCTGCCATTTTTGGAAATTTTCTTTGGCGGCGGCGTGGTCTCCGGTCAGGATGTTTTGCAGCATCAGGGTTTTATAAAATGATGAAAGACTGAACCGCATGTTTTCATAGTGGTAACGCATTGTTTCGTTCGCTTCCTCGATTTCCTTTTTGTCGAGAAAGAGGTCGCGGGCAAGCATGGGAATGATCCATTTGAATTTCCACTGGCAATCGATTAAATCGTCGAAGCCTTCGGGAAAGCCGTCGTCTTCAGGATGCTGCTCGTAGCTTTCGTCACAGCGGTCCAAGTGATGGTCGATCAGCCAGTTTAGACAGTGCAGCTTGAAACCGGGAGAAAAAGAACGGTTATTGAGCGGGTCTCCGACAACAAAATCGCATACCGCCCGCGTTGTTTCGGGGTTGTTTTTGAGGCTTTGGTTGAATAAATCGATGGCTTTGCTTTGGCGTTTACGGTAGTCGGATTCGGAAATGATATCCGAAAGGGTCAACCGGTTTTGGCTCATGGTGTTTCCTTGTGGGGGTGCTGCGCATTGGGCAGGATTACGCGAGTAAGGTTTGTCCTTCGGCGTTGCGCTCTGAATTGAATACGCGGTTGCCTTCGATTTTCAGACGACCTGCAACGAAATCGGCAACGGCTTGCGGGAAAAGGCGGTGTTCGACGGTCAGGACGCGTGCGGCAACGTCGTCGGGTGTATCGCCGTCGAGGATCGGGACGATGCCTTGCGAGATAATCGGACCGCAGTCCAGCTCGGGGGTTACGAAGTGGATAGTGCAGCCTGCGACGCGGCAGCCGGCTTCAAGGGCGCGTTCGTGGGTGTGCAGGCCGGTGAAGGCGGGGAGGATGGACGGGTGGATGTTGATCAGGCGGTTTGAGTAATGGGCGCAGAATTCGGGCGTGAGGATGCGCATAAAGCCTGCGAGGACGACCAAATCAGGTTGATAGGCATCGATTTTCTCCATCATGGCTTGGTCGAAAGCGAGGCGGCTGGGGAAGTCTTTGTGGTTGAGGCTGTCGGTGGCGATGCCGCGCTCGGCTGCCCAAGCCAGTCCGGCGGCGGTTGCGCTGTTGCTGAGGATGGCGGCGATGCGGGCGTCTGGAATGGCGGCATTGACGATGGCCTGCATATTGCTGCCGCGGCCGGAGATGAGGATAACGATGTTTTTCATGGCGTCGGTTGTAGGAGGTTGGTAGGTTTTATTGTATAGCAAAACAAAATCGGAATGTTATGGCGCGGGTTTATTGGGGGTTTGATGGGATAGGAGGTCGTCTGAAACGGGGTAAACCATGTTTTGCGAATATATATAGTGGATTAACTTTAAATCAGGACAAGGCAACGAAGCTGCAGACAGTACAGATAGTACGGAACCGATT
>JUNU01000010.1 GCA_001067655.1 Neisseria lactamica | reverse complement strand
CTCTTTGAGCTAAGGCGAGGTAACGCCGTACTGGTTTAAAGTTAATCCACTATAAGGTCGTCTGAAAACGCAGTTCAACCAGGTTTCAAGCCCGGTTTGCTGCTTTTAGCGAAACTCGCTGTGCTCGTTTTCAGACGACCTTTTTTGATGGGTAGATATTTGGATGCAGACGGATTGTCCGGTTATCTCAACCGATATCGGAAGGGTCGTCTGAAACCGGACATCAGGCGTAGTGGCCTGCGCCCAAGATGCAGGCTTTGGCTGCGCCTGTCGCATGGTTCGGGCTGCTGGGCGTTCGGTTTATCCAGCACGCGGCGAGCCAGGCGAAAGCGGCGGCTTCGACCCATTGCGGGTCAAGGTTAAGCGCTGCGGTGCTGTTCAATCCGACAGCGGGGGAGAACAGGTCTGCCAAATCCTGCATCAAAACCGGATTGCGGATGCCGCCGCCGCAGACGTAGAGATTGCTCGTGTCGGGGGCGGCTGTGTCGACGGCGGTGTGGATGGTTTGTGCGGTGTAGCGAACCAAGGTTCTTAAAACATCTTCAGGCTTTTCACCGCCTTTCAGACGACCTTGAAGCCAGTTTAAGGAGAAAAGCTCCCTGCCCGTACTTTTGGGATGGGGTCGTCTGAAATAGGGATGGTCGAGCAGGCGGTTCAGCAAATCAGGCAGTATGGCGCCTTGTGCGGCGCGTTGCCCGTCGCGGTCGTATGACTGCTGCCAGTTGTGCTGCATCCACGCGTCCATCAGCATATTGCCAGGACCGGTATCAAAGCCGAATGCGGCTTGCTGCGGCGGTAAGACGCTGATGTTGGAAATGCCGCCGATATTGAGGACGACGCGGGTTTCCTGCGGATGTTGGAACAGGGCTTGATGGAAGGCGGGAACCAGCGGCGCGCCTTGTCCGCCCGATGACAAATCGCGGCTGCGGAAGTCGCCGATGGTGAAAATGCCGGTCAGTTCCGCCAGCAGGGGCAGGTCGGCAAGCTGGATGCTGTAACCGTGTTCTGGGGCATGGCGGACGGTTTGTCCGTGGCAGCCGATGGCGGTAATGGCTTCGGCGGGCAGATTTTGCTCTGAGAGGAGGGTGTGGACGGTTTGCGCGTAAAGGCGGCTGAGGGTCTGGGACAGGATATTGCTGCGGTGCAATTCGTTGTCGCCGATATTTTGAAGGTTTAGAAGCTCTTGACGGAGGTCGTCTGAATACGGGGTAAAGGCATGAGCCAGCGCGCCCTGCCATTGATTGCCCTGCATACGGATAAGCACGGCATCTGCACCGTCCATGCTGGTGCCGGACATGATGCCGATATAAAGTTGGGTATTCATGGGTCGTGGTTCGGATTAGGCCGTAAAAAAACATTTTAACGCGGTTTTGCGATTTGTCAGGTATTTGGCGCGGCGAAGGTAAATAAATGTTTCAAGAAAGATTGCAAAAAGGTTACAATAGCCCGAAACACATCCGCAATTCTTAAGGAAGCTGATCCTATGGCTCAAACTCAGATGAGTGCCAACTTGAAGCTGATTAACGCTGTCTTTGCCGCTATGCTGGTGGGCATGGTCGGCTATTTTATTTACTGGGGCTTGGGCTATACCCATTACAACCATTCTATCTTGTTCATTATCGCGACCATGTTCGGCGTTTTCATGGCGTTTAACGTGGGCGGTAACGATATCGCCAATTCCTTCGGTACCAGCGTCGGCTCCGGTACGCTGACGATTCCCCAAGCTTTGTTGATTGCGGCGGTGTTTGAGGTCAGCGGCGCAGTGATCGCGGGCGGCGAAGTGACCGATACCATACGCAAAGGTATTGTGGACTTGAACGGCATCGACCTTCAGCCCATGCAATTTGTCTTTATCATGATGTCCGCGCTGCTCGCGGCGGCATTGTGGCTCTTGTTTGCTTCGCGCAAAGGCCTGCCTGTTTCCACCACACATGCCATTATCGGCGGTATTGTCGGTAGCGCGGTGTGTATGGCGGTCATGAACAATATGAATGCGGGCGAGCTGATTCAATGGGGCAAGTTGGGCGAAATCGCCTTGTCTTGGGTCTTGTCGCCCGTTTTGGGCGGTACGGTTTCCTATTTATTGTTTTCCAGAGTGAAGAAAAACGTCTTGGATTACAACGCTTGGGCGGAAGGCACGCTCAAGGGCATCAAACAAGAAAAAAAGGCTTACAAAGAACAGCACCGCCTGTTTTTTGAAGCCTTGAGCGAAAGCGAAAAAGTCGAATACGCCACCAAAATGGCGCACGACGCGCAAATCTACGACGAGCCGGATTTTGATCCCGCCGATCTGAAAAGCGACTACTACCGCGGTCTGTACGACTTGGACAACCGCAAAAACAACGTCGACTCCTATAAAGCCCTTCATTCTTGGGTTCCCTTTATCGCCTCTTTCGGCGGGATGATGATTGCCGCCATGCTGATTTTCAAAGGGTTGAACAACCTTCACTTAGGCATGAGCAATGTCAACAGCTTCCTGACCATCTTCATGATCGGCGCGGCAGTGTGGATGGGTACGTTCGTATTCGCCAAAAGCCTGAAGCGCAAAGATTTGGATAAATCCACCTTTCAAATGTTCTCATGGATGCAGGTATTTACCGCCTGCGGCTTCGCCTTCAGCCACGGCGCAAACGATATTGCCAACGCCATCGGCCCGTTTGCCGCCATCATGGACGCATTGCGCACCAACAGCATTACCTCCCAAAACGCCGTTCCGCCGATTGCCATGCTGACATTCGGTATCGCCTTGATTGTCGGCTTGTGGTTTGTCGGTAAAGAAGTGATTAAGACCGTCGGCAGCAGCTTGGCGGAAATGCACCCCGCTTCAGGCTTTACCGCCGAACTCTCCGCTGCCGCCGTCGTGATGGCCGCCTCCTTTATGGGGCTGCCCGTATCCAGTACCCATATATTGGTCGGCGCGGTACTCGGCATCGGTTTGGTCAACCGCAACGCCAACTGGAAGCTGATGAAACCCATCGGCTTGGCATGGGTCATTACCCTGCCTGCCGCCGCCATCTTGTCCGTGACCTGCTACTTAATTCTGCAAGCCCTGTTCTAATATCGGATTGCTACACAAAAGGTCGTCTGAAAGCACTGTTTCCGCTTTCAGACGACCTTTTTTATGGCGAAATCAAGATAAAAGAGAGGCAAGATATAGTGGGTTAAATTTAAATCAGGACAAGGCGACGAAGCCGCAGACAGTACAG
>JUNU01000131.1 GCA_001067655.1 Neisseria lactamica | reverse complement strand
CCGTACACGGCGGGCGTTGCCGCCTTGTCTCATTTTTATTTTAATCCACTATAAAAGGTCGTCTGAAACCGGTGTCCGCATTTTCAGACGACCTTAACGGTTCAAATCGCCTCACCTAAACCTGAAAAACCTCCGAATCCCACCATTTATTCCTTCAATGACCGACCTTCCTTTATAAAAAAATCTGTCCATCCCGTTGACGGATCGTTCAGATTCAGAGCCTGCTCCGGATTTCAGACGACCTGTTGTCGCTTTTACGCCACTTCAAACAACTTTAAAGATAACGTCATTTCATGACAAAACCTTGCAATCGGCTTGCAATCGTGTTCCAGCCGTGATTTCAACCTGATAGATACAGGAAATTTCACTTCAGACGGCCCAAACGGATTGAATAGCCAAGATTTACACGGTAAACTTATACAATTAAAAAATTTTATGATTTACTCACTATTATGAAACCCGCCTTCGACATAAAGTCAGCCCGGCTTGACGTGCTGGCTATTCACCTGCATACCGCAGACTTGACCGAACTGGAAGAATTTTTGCGCCAACGCGCCGGTCAATACCAAGAATTGGATGTCGTCCCCTTCGTTTTGGATGTGCAGGATTTTGACCATCCCGAGTCATTGGACATCGGTTCCATGATTTCCCTTTTCGCCCGTTACGGCATGCAGATTCTGGGGCTGCGCCACGAAAGCGAATACTGGGCATCCTTCGCAGCACGTTACCATTTGGTTTTCAGCCGTAGCGACAAATCCGAGCCGCAACAGCCCAAAATCAACCAAGAGCCTGCACCCGTTCAGGCAACAGTCATTAACAACCCGACCGTCCTCATCAGCACCCCCGTCCGCACCGGACAACAGGTTTACGCGGAAAACGGCGACCTTATTGTGACCGGCATCGTCAGCCAAGGTGCGGAACTCATTGCCGACGGAAACATTCATATTTATGCGCCCATGCGCGGCAGGGCTCTGGCAGGCGCGAAAGGCAATACCAACGCGCGCATCTTCATCCACTCCATGCAGGCGGAACTGGTCTCCGTAGCGGGTATTTACCGCAATTTCGAACAAGACCTGCCCGACCACCTGCACAAAAAAGCCGTACAGGTTTCATTGCAAGACAACCGCCTGGTTATCAGCGCAATCGACACAGATTAACCATTCCAAGCATTTGATAAAGGAAACATCGTGACAAAAATCATCGTAGTAACTTCAGGCAAAGGCGGCGTAGGCAAAACCACGACCAGCGCCAGTATCGCAACCGGACTGGCTCTGCGCGGCCACAAAACAGCCGTCATCGACTTTGACGTCGGCTTGCGCAACCTTGACTTGATTATGGGTTGCGAACGACGCGTCGTTTACGACCTGGTTAACGTTATCCAAGGCGAAGCCACGCTCACCCAGGCCCTGATTAAAGACAAAAACTGCGAAAACCTCTTCATCCTGCCCGCATCGCAAACCCGCGACAAAGACGCGCTGACCCGTGAAGGCGTTGAGAAAGTCATGCAGGAATTGAGCAGTGACAAAATGGGATTCGAATACATCATCTGCGACTCCCCTGCCGGTATCGAACAAGGCGCATTGATGGCGCTCTACTTCGCCGACGAAGCCATCGTCACCACCAACCCCGAAGTATCCAGCGTCCGCGACTCCGACCGCATCTTGGGCATCCTGCAAAGCAAATCCCGCAAAGCCGAACAAGGCGGCACGGTCAAAGAGCACCTGCTGATTACCCGCTACTCGCCCGAGCGCGTCAATAAAGGCGAAATGCTGTCCGTACAAGACATTTGCGACATCTTGCGCATCCCTCTCATCGGCGTCATTCCCGAATCGCAAAACGTCCTGCAAGCGTCCAATGCCGGCGAACCCGTCATCCACCAAGACAGCGCGACTGCCGCAGAAGCCTACAAAGACGTTATCGCGCGCCTCTTGGGTGAAAACCGTGAAATGCGTTTCCTCGAAGCCGAGAAAAAAGGCTTCTTCAAACGGCTGTTCGGAGGCTAAGTCATGTCATTAATGGATATGTTGTTCGGCAGAAAACCGAAAACCGCCGCCGTTGCACGCGACCGCCTGCAAATCATCATTGCACAAGAGCGCGCCCAAGAAGGTCAAGCCCCCGACTATCTGCCTACCCTGCGTAAAGAATTGCTGGAAGTATTGTCCAAATACGTCAACGTTTCTTTGGACGACATCCGCATTTCCCAAGAAAAACAGGATGGTATGGACGTTCTCGAATTGAACATCACCCTGCCTGAACAAAAAACGGAACAGAAAAAGGCTTAACACATGACCTTGACCGAATTGCGTTACATCGTAGCCGTCGCGCAGGAGCGTCATTTCGGACGTGCCGCGCGCCGCTGCTTTGTCAGCCAGCCCACCCTTTCCATCGCCATCAAAAAGCTGGAAGAAGAGCTGTCGGTGTCCCTGTTTGACCGCAGCAGCAACGACATCATCACCACCGAAGCGGGCGAGCGCATCGTTGCCCAAGCCCGCCGCGTGTTGGAAGAAGCCGAGCTGATCAAGCACCTTGCCAGCGAAGAGCAAAACGAATTGGAAGGCGCATTCAAACTCGGTCTGATTTTTACCGTCGCCCCCTACCTTCTGCCCAAACTCATCATTTCCCTGCGCGAAACCGCGCCAAAAATGCCCCTGATGCTTGAAGAGAACTACACGCACATCCTGACCGAATCGCTCAAGCGCGGCGACGTCGATGCCATTGTAGTCGCAGAACCCTTCCAAGAGCCGGGCATCGTCACCGAGCCGCTGTATGACGAGCCTTTCTTCGTCATCGTCCCCAAAGGGCACCATTTCGAAGAACTCGATGCCGTTACCCCGCAAATGTTGGGCGAAGAGCAGGTTTTGTTGCTGACGGAAGGCAACTGTATGCGCGACCAAGTTTTATCAAGCTGCTCCGAGCTGGCCGCCAAGCAAAAAATCCAAGGTCTAACCAACACCCTGCAAGGCAGCTCCATCAACACCATCCGCCACATGGTTGCCAGCGGTCTCGCCATCAGCGTCATGCCCGCTACCGCACTGACCGAAAACGACCATTTGCTGTTCAGCATCATCCCGTTTTCAGGCTCCGTACCGCACCGCCGCGTCGTTTTGGCATACCGTCGGAACTTCGTCCGCCCCAAAGCATTGACTGCCTTACGGACTGCCATCCTCAATTCCCATCTTCACGGCGTTACTTTTGTCCAAGAGTAAAGCGCATTGAATATCGGGCATTGATGAAATCATGCACAGGGCTTTCAATCGTGATGATATTCAACAAGCCGCCGATTTTTTTCGGCGGCTTGTTTTTTGTGTCTCAGCAGATGGATAAGCCAGAAATCGTGTAGAACGTTCGATCAGATAAACTTGTGCTTTAATGCCTTAAAACATGATTCTCTTTGAACTCGAACATGACAAAGCTTCAACAGTTTCCAATCAATAAGCCGACCATCTAATACAAAACGTCGTCTGAAAACCCTAAATACAGTTTTCAGACGACGTTTTATTTTTAATTGCCTTAAATCTCGCTACCGCCGACGGTCAATCCCGAATCAATCCGCAAGGTCGGTTGTCCGACACCGACAGGAACGCTCTGCCCATCTTTGCCGCACACGCCGACACCGCTATCCAACGCGGTATCATTACCTATCATGGAGACGTGTTTCAACACTTCAGGACCGTTGCCGATGATGGTTGCGCCTTTGACGGGATATTGCAGTTTGCCGCCTTCGACCCACCATGCTTCGGATGCGCTGAAAACGAATTTGCCGCTGGTGATGTCCACCTGTCCGCCGCCGAAGTTGACAGCGTAAATGCCTTTGTCGATAGACGCGATGATTTCGTCGGGTTCGTAGCCGCCGTTTTCCATAAAGGTATTGGTCATGCGTGGCATAGGGGCGGAGGCATAGCTTTCGCGGCGGCCGTTGCCGGTGGATTGCGTACCCATCAGGCGAGCGTTGGTTTCGTCCTGCATATAGCCGACCAAGATGCCGTCTTCAATCAATACGGTGCGGCGTGTTTCGTTGCCTTCGTCGTCGATATTGAGCGAACCGCGTCTGTCGGCGATGTCGCCCTGATCAACGACGGTAACGCCTTTGGCGGCAACGCGCTCGCCGATTCTGCCTGAAAAGACGCTGGTTTCTTTGCGGTTGAAATCGCCTTCCAAGCCATGTCCGACGGCTTCATGCAGCAACACGCCCGGCCAGCCGTTGCCCAAGACAACAGTCATTTCGCCTGCGGGCGCAGGGCGCGACTCAAGATTAATCAGGGCTTGTTTGACGGCTGAATCGACAAATTGCCGCACGAGGGTTTCATCAAAATAAGCCAAGTCGTAGCGTCCGCCGCCACCCGCACTGCCCTGCTCTCTCCGGTCGCCCTGTTTGGCGATGACGGTAACGTTCAGGCGCACCATAGGACGAATATCCGCGGCGTGTCTGCCGTCGAGGCGGGCGATGTAAATCATGTCGTATTCGCAGGTCAGCCCCGCCATCACTTGCACAATGCGCGGGTCGGCGGCTTTGGCAAGCGTTTCCACTTTGTTCAATAAGGCAACTTTGGCGGCGGAATCGAGACCGATAATGGGATTCAGCACCGCATGGACGGATTTGCCGTTTGCAACGGACGGCACTTTGACAGAAGCTTCGCCACCTGCCGCGCCGATAACGCGGACGGCTTGGGCGGAACGGTTGATTGAATCGATACACAAACTGTCCGCATAGGCAAAAGCGGTTTTTTCGCCCGAAACGGCGCGCACGCCCACACCCTGATCGATTTGGAAACTGCCTGATTTGACGATGCCCTCTTCCAAATGCCAGCTCTCAAAAGCAGTGCGCTGGCAGTAAATGTCGGCGTAATCGACGTGATGCGCGCCGATGATGCTCAGGCTTTTGGCGAGCAGCTCAGGGGAAAGGTGATTGGCTTCGAGCAAATCGCGCTGTACGGTGGCGTAAGTTGAGTGCATGGTTTTCAGACGACCTTCAGGGCTGGGGAAACTTGGGGCTTGATTATACGGCATTTGTTCTCTTTCTAGTCGAATAGATAACAAGCGTACTCAAGTTTCCGCTGCTACATTACAGACGGCAGGCAAGGCAGCATCATACCTTTACATTTTGTCTGATAGCTTGAGCGGGCGGCTTGGATTGTTTTTGCACTGGGGGTCGTCTGAATTGCTTGCCTGCAAAATTCCATCCTATTCATTTGAATGAATAATCGGCTTGCCCTAGCGTGTTAAATCATGTTAGGTTATGATGTTTCTTTTAATATATAAATAGATGGCCGACAGGTCGTCTGAAACGGAGAAAAGGCATGAATGCCGTAGTGGTTGCAGTAATCGTTATGCTCGTGTTGTCGCTATCGCGGGTACACGTCGTATTGAGCCTGACTGTCGGTGCGTTCGTCGGCGGACTGGTGGCGGGAATGCCGCTGGAAAACATCGTGGATACGGCGGGCAATGTCACTCAGTCGGGGATTATTCCCGTGTTTAACGAAGGCTTGAAGGGCGGCGCGCGGATTTCTTTGTCTTATGCGATGCTCGGTGCGTTTGCGATGGCGATTACCTATTCAGGGCTGCCGCAACAGCTTGCGGGCGGCATTATCCGCAAACTAAATGGCAGTCAGGATGCCGCGAAAGGCGAGAGTTCGGTGAAATGGACGCTGTTGCTGATTATTTTGGCGATGGGCATCATGAGTCAAAACGTCGTGCCTATCCATATCGCGTTTATTCCGATGATTATTCCGCCGCTTTTGCTGGTGTTTAACCGTTTGAAAGTCGACCGCCGCCTGGTGGCATGTGTGATTACGTTCGGTTTGGTGACGACTTATATGTTCCTGCCTTACGGCTTCGGTACGATTTTCTTGAACGACATCCTCTTGGGCAACATCAAATCTGCGGGCATGGATGTAAAAGGCATCAGCGTCATGCATGCGATGGCGATTCCTGCGCTGGGTATGGTGGCGGGGCTGCTGGCGGCGTTTGTCCACTACCGCAAATCACGCATTTATCAAACCAATACCGTCGATACGGAAGACAACCGCGAAGCATCCGAACAGCCCCAGCCTTCGGCTTACCGCAGTCTGGTGGCGGCGGTGGCAATCGGCGTGTGCTTTGCGATTCAGTTGATGTATGAAGATTCGCTGGTTTTGGGCGCGATGCTGGGTTTTGCTGTCTTTATGATGCTCGGCGTGATGAACCGCGACGCTGCCAGCGATGTATTCGGCGAAGGCATCAAAATGATGGCGATGGTCGGTTTCATCATGATTGCGGCGCAAGGCTTTGCGGCAGTCATGACCGCGACAGGCGAAATCAAACCGCTGGTCGAACACAGTATGCAACTTTTCGGCAGCAATAAAGGCATGGCGGCATTTGCCATGTTGTTTGTCGGATTGTTGGTCACCATGGGCATCGGCTCTTCTTTCTCTACTTTGCCGATCATTACCGCAATTTATGTGCCGCTGTGTATCAGCCTCGGCTTCTCGCCGCTGGCAACCGTCGCCATCGTCGGTACGGCGGGCGCGTTGGGCGATGCCGGTTCGCCCGCGTCCGACTCGACGCTCGGCCCGACCATGGGTCTGAACGCCGACGGACAACACGACCACATCCGCGACTCCGTCATCCCGACCTTTATCCACTACAATATCCCGCTGATGATTGCGGGCTGGATTGCCGCGATGGTGCTGTAAATGAGCGAACTTCACGAATTGGAACACCGTATCACCGAGCTGGAAATCCAAGCCGCGCTTCAGGAAGATTTAATTGGCAGCCTGAACGATACGGTGGCGAAAATGCAGCAAACGCTGGATTTACAGCAGGCGCAGTTGAGGCTGCTTTATCAGAAAATGCAGGACAAAGGCGCAAACGGAGAGCGCGAGCCTTACAGCCTGCGTGATGAAATTCCGCCGCATTATTGAAGCGGAAATATGAAAGAAGGTCGTCTGAAAAATGGTTTTCAGACGACCTTCTTTATTACGCCGATATCTCGACAGCTGTTGATTATTCCATCCGCTCCAACTGACTTTTATGAACATACCCTTGGGTAGCCGTATCTTTTAATTGAACGAGGTACCAATCCTGACGAACGGTTTTCAATTTTTCCACGATAGTGTGATCGTCCAAGCGTTTGATTATATCGGCATGTGCATCCGGTTGGCTCCTAAGATGAACCTTATGGCTATCTGTGGATTTAACGATGAAATCATTATTCATAATCAACGAGTAAATACAGCCCGAATCAGGGATTTGTTTAGCCGTTGTTTTTGGGATTTTTTCAAATTTTATAAGTTTGGCAGAATAATATTTACCGTCACAAATGACTTCCGTACCCACTTTACCCATAGTAATTCGTGCCGGCTGTTTGACAGAATCTTCCTGATATTCGTAAAAATTCGGCGGAAGCACCAATTCTTTCAAAACGGCAGTTCGCTGCGATTTGCTCAAATTAAGGGAGATTCGGTTTTGATTCGATATTTTGGTGTCTTCAGGGATAAAGTCAAAATATAAAACCCTTTGACTCCGGACATTACCATCTAAACTATTGCCCCAATAAACCCAAAGCATGCCTTTTTGAGGAACGTCTTGTGCAAATGTCGGCTGAAATACGCTCAAAATAAAGCCAACAAAAATAAAATATAGAAATTGTTTATTTTTCAAAGCCATTTTCAATCATGCTCAAAGCCTGCCTGCTGAAATCTCCATTCAGTCAGCCAGCAGCAATATCGTTGATCATTGGATATGGTAACAATAGAAGGTCGTCTGAAAACAATGACACGCCTCTAATGATACAACCTCATATCACTTCGCCAATTCTTTGTCGATTTCCTGATAAAGCTCAGCGAAGTTCGGTTCGCCGACAAAGGTTTTCAGGATTTCGCCTTTTTTATTGATCAGGAAAGAAGTCGGGTAAACCTGCGTACCGAACGCTTGGGCGGCGGCTTTATCAGCATCAAACATGACGGTAAAAGGCAAGCCGTATTCTTTGACGTATTGGTTTACGCTTTCCAGCGGGTCTATCGGTTGGGCAATGCCGAGGACTTGGAAGTCTTTGCCTTGATAGTCTTTGGACATTTTGATGACCTTGGGCATTTCGCTGACACAGCCCGGGCAGGAGGGAAACCAAAAATTGATGAAGCTGACTTTGCCTTGCAAATCGGCATTGGACACCGGTTTGCCTTGCAGGTCAGACAAAGAGAATGCGGGAGTAGGTTTGTTATCCGGAATAAGGACGATGGCGAGCAGCGCGCCGATAATGGCGACTGCGGCAATGGTAATGAGCTTTTTCATGCTTCGGCGTATTGTTTTAAAAGGGTAAAGAGAGGTTCGGGAATGCTGATGCTTCGCCCGCTTTCTGCGCTGACGACCATCAAAGTGCTCTCGGCTTCGACGGCATTTTTACCGCTGGGCAAAACGATGTTTTGAGTAAGGATAATATGGCGCGAGGTCAGCTCTTTCAGACGACCTTCAAAGCGCAATATGTCGCCATCGACGGCGGCACGGCGATAACGGATGTCGGTGCGGACAACCACCAGCATCAAGCCGTCGATTTCGGACAATAAACCGTGTTCCTCAAAAAACGCCCAGCGCGCTTCTTCGAGAAATTCGAGATAGCGCGCGTTGTTGACATGACCGTAGCCGTCAAGATGGTAATTGCGGACGCGGATATTCATCAGTTCAGATTGAAAGGTTGAAAGGCTTCGCGGGCGAGCGGTTCGTGTTCGAGGTCGGTGATGACGGTTGAGAGCTGGATGTCAAACCATTCATTGAAAATATCTGCATCCAAATCAGGCCACTCGCTTTCGTCTTCGCACCAGTCGGCAAGTTCGGCAGCGAAAATGTCTTCAAACCGCGCTTCGATTTCGTCCCATACTTCATCAGCGGTTTCACACGGACGAACAAGATATGAGTTAGCATCGGCTTGAATATCTTCAAGAGTCAAACCATCAAGATGATTGCCGGGCAGGGTTTGCAGCCAGTTCCAAAAAGGCTCGAGCGGGATGAGCAAAAAGACGCTACGATTGACTTCGTACATGATGTTTTCCTTGATTTCAGATAAGGGAATGATATAGCAAAGGCCGTGCAAACGCCATCTTTGCCGGCTGAAGGATAGATAGGTTGGGGCAAAGCAATGTTTAAACTGCAACCCATTTTCTGCTTCATTACTTTTTTGTAAATCTGATTGCCGCTCTTTTCTCTTGTTGAATCAGCAAGTCAAACTAAGATTTGAAAAAACCAGCTTCTTCCAACACTGCATTTGCAACCAGTGTATCGGTATCTTTTCTTAATAATAAGTGCAACTCATGAAAATCTTGTTTCAAGCTGGCAACTGCTTCAGGATGCTCATACCAATAAATCATGGCTTCCGCCAGCTTTTCAGGTGTCGCATCGTGTTGCAAAAGCTCCGGAACAGCACATTTGTTCAACAAAATATTAGGCAGACCGACATGCGGCACTTTAACTTTACGCTTCACATAAGCATAAGTCAGAGGCGATATTTTATAACTGATCACCATAGGACGTTTACACAAAGCCACTTCCAGCGTTGCCGTCCCACTGGTTACCAAGACCACATCTGCCGCGGTACAAACAGTATCTGCTTGCTTATCAACTAACGTAATGGGAAGACCCGAAAATTGCTCAGAGGTAAGAATTTTTGATATACGACGACGGGTTGCTTGTGTAGCAACCGGCATAAGAAATTGAGCCTGCGGGTAACGTTTCAACAAAAGTAATGCTGTTTGAAAAAACACAGGAGCCATGTAATCAATTTCGCTCACACGACTGCCTGGCATCAAGGCAAATACTGGGACTGACGATGCAACACCCAACTGAAGACGTGCAGAAGATTGATCAACATCTACAGGCATCGTTTGAGCCATCGGATGACCGACAAACTCTGCCTTACCACCGGCATCCAAATAGAGCGGTGGTTCCATTGGAAAAAGGCACAACACCCGGTTAACTTGATGAACGATTTTATTCACCCGTTCACGCCTCCATGCCCAAACAGAAGGGCTGACATAGTGAACCGTTGGAATACCCGTTTTCTTCAGTTTCTCTTCCACCCAAAGATTAAAATCAGGTGCATCAATCCCAACAAAAACATCCGGTTTTATGCGGATAAGGTCATTAACTAGACCTTTTCGAATTTTCAAGATTTCAGGCAAACGCTTAACTACCTCAACAAAGCCTCGTACTGCCAATTTTTCTTGGTCATAAAGACTTTCAAATCCTTCCGCCTTCATACGCTCGCCACCGATACCAATAAATCTTGCATCAGGACAACGTTTTTTAATCGCACTAATAAGATGTGCACCAAGCAGATCACCCGATGCCTCAGCAACACTCATTGCAATCGTGAGAGAAGTAGTCATATAAAATTATGGGATACAAAAAAGAATTTGGTAAGTGTAATACCTGGCGGCAAAGAAGTTCTTAGTTAAATTTCAGTTATAGAGACCTTTGCAAAAATAGTCTGTTAACGAAATTTAACTCATAAAAATACGCTAAAATTTTCAATTGACCAAAACCTTTATGATTTTGAGTAAAAGCTAGGAAAAATCAGAAAGGTTTTTCATTTTGAAAATAGTATTGAACATAAAATTTTAGTAACTTATGTTATTTAAAATATCTCTTATAATATGATACTGAAAAGAAATACTCTATCTATGGCAAACTCACTTACCTATCATTACAAAACAGAAAGAATAACTTCAATATACCGAGAGTATTTTAAATAGAGCATTTAAAATACTCAAAAGGTAGCTTGCATATAACAAAACACCATTTGAGAAAACAAATGGTGTTTTGTTATGGTGTATTAGATTACTCGGCAGCTTCTGCTGCTTTGTCTACTAATTCAATCAATGCCAAAGGTGCATTGTCGCCTTTGCGGAAACCATATTTCAGTACACGAACATAACCGCCATTACGGGCAGCAAAACGTGGACCTAACTCATCAAACAATTTAACTACAACATCACGATCACGAGTGCGGTCAAATGCCAAACGACGGTTTGCCAAGGAAGGTTTTTTACCCAATGTAATCAAGGGTTCTACTACGCGGCGCAATTCTTTAGCTTTAGGCAAAGTTGTCACAATAGTCTCGTGAGTCAACAATGAGTTCGCCATATTACGCAGCATTGCAGCGCGATGGCTGCTTGTACGGTTTAATTTGCGGTTACCATTACGATGACGCATGTCATTATCCTTTAATCTTCAAACTTACGGCTTTTCTAAGCCTACAGGCGGCCAAGCTTCCAATTTGGAACCTAGTGTCAAGCCTTTAGATGCCAACACTTCTTTGATTTCATTCAAAGATTTACGACCCAAATTCGGAGTTTTAAGAAGCTCTGTTTCAGTACGTTGAATCAAATCGCCGATATAATAAATATCTTCAGCTTTCAGACAATTAGCTGAACGTACAGTTAATTCCAAATCATCTACCGGACGCAGCAGGATAGGGTCAATAGGAGGAGCTTTTTCTTCAACTTCTTCTACTGGAGTACCTTGCAAATCAGCAAAGATAGACATTTGATCAATTAAAATACGAGCGGCACTACGTACAGCTTCTTCAGGATCAATAGAACCATCAGTTTCAATATCCAAAACCAATTTATCTAAATCCGTACGCTGCTCTACGCGTGCAGGTTCAACTTCAAAGCTAACACGACTGATGGGCGAAAAGCTCGCATCCAACTGAATTGCTCCAATCTGGCGGTTTTCATCGCGCACAACACGACGACCGGAAACAGATTGATAGCCACGCCCCTGCTCAACTTTGATTTCCATCTCAATTTGACCATTCTCGGCCAAATGACAAATAATATGCTCAGGATTTAAAATTTCCACATCATGTGGCAATTCAATATCACCGGCAACTACTGTACCGGCCCCTGACTTTTTCAAAGTTAACTGAACTTGGCCACGCCCATGCAGCTTAAATACAATACCTTTGACATTCAACAAAATATCGACGACATCTTCTTGAACGCCATCAACAGTAGAGTATTCGTGCAATACACCGGAAATGGCCACTTCAGTAGGAGCAAAACCATTCATGGATGACAGTAAGATACGACGCAAAGCATTACCTAAAGTATGACCAAAACCGCGCTCAAACGGCTGCATGGATACTTTTGCACGAGTGGTAGATAAAGTATCGACATCAATTTGACGAGGTTTCAAAAATTCGGTTGTGCTATTTTGCATTTAACTGTCCCTCACTGAGCTAGCGTTATTTAGAGTAGAATTCTACCACCAGCTGTTCATTAATATCGCCAGTTAATTCTGAACGATCCGGCATATTTTTAAATACGCCTTCCAATTTGTCTGCATCAACAGAAACCCAGCTTGGTAAACCGATTTGAGTTGCCAGACTTAAAGCTTCCTGGATACGAACCTGTTTTTTAGCTTTCTCACAAACAGCTACAACATCACCAGCTTTAACTTGGAAAGAAGGAATATTTACAACCTGACCGTTAACGGTAATTGCTTTATGAGAAACCAGCTGACGCGCCTCAGCACGAGTCGAGCCAAATCCCATGCGATATACTACATTATCCAAACGAGACTCTAACAATTGCAGCAGCAATTCACCAGTAGAGCCTTTACGTCGATCTGCTTCTGCAAAATAGCGACGGAATTGACGTTCCAATACACCATAAATACGACGAATCTTTTGCTTCTCACGTAATTGCAAACCATAGTCGGACAAACGCGGTTTTTTTGCGCCGTGCTGACCAGGAGCGGAGTCCAGTTTACATTTAGAATCCAAAGAACGACGAGCGCTCTTCAAAAATAAATCAGTACCTTCACGGCGTGCTAATTTACATTTAGGGCCAATATAACGTGCCATGTTTCAATCACTCCTTTAAATACGACGTTTTTTAGGCGGACGGCAACCGTTATGAGGCAACGGAGTAACGTCGGTAATACTGGTAATTTTAAAACCAAGAGCGTTGAGTGCACGTACAGAAGACTCTCGACCGGGACCAGGGCCTTTTATACGAACTTCTAAATTTTTAACGCCATATTCTTGGGCAACTTTACCAGCTGCTTCTGCAGCCACTTGAGCTGCAAACGGTGTACTTTTACGAGAACCTTTAAAACCAGCGCCGCCAGAGGTAGCCCAAGACAATGCATTGCCTTGACGGTCAGTGATTGTAATGATGGTATTGTTGAAAGAAGCATGTACATGCACAATACCTTCGCTTACGGTTTTACGTACTTTTTTACGTACACGCGAAGCTGTGTTTGCTTTAGCCATTAATAAAATTCCTTAAAAATTATTTTTTACCAGCAATCGCTTTACGCGGACCTTTGCGGGTACGAGCGTTTGTGCGAGTGCGTTGACCACGACAAGGCAAACCTCGACGATGACGAAAACCACGGTAACAACCCATGTCCATCAATCGTTTGATGCTCATCGTTACCTCACGGCGCAAATCGCCTTCCACTTCATACTTGGCAACTTGTTCACGCAAAGCGTCTAATTGAGCCTCGTCCAAATCTTTTGCTTTTGTAGTGGGAGCAATATTTGCTGCCTCGCAAATTAATTTAGCACGAGTAGCACCGATACCATAAATAGCCTGCAAGCCAATTACGATATGTGCATTATTAGGGATATTTACCCCTGCAATACGAGCCATATTTTTTCCTTTAAACGGCAAAGTTCGTCACTATACCACAAAGTCTTGCTAAAAGAAAAGTTCCCTTAACCTTGACGCTGTTTGTGACGAGGATCAGTACAAATTACACGAACCACTCGATTACGACGGATAATCTTACAGTTGCGGCAAATTTTCTTTACAGACGGTTGTACACGCATTATCTTTCCTTATATCGTTTTATCTAGCTCGGAAGACAATCCGAGCTCGAGTTAAATCATAAGGTGTCAGTTCTACCGTCACCTTATCCCCAGGAGAGATCCGGATATAGTGCATACGCATTTTCCCGGAAATATGACCTAATACAATATGGTCATTCTCAAGCTTTACTTTAAAAGTTGCGTTAGGTAGAGTTTCAAGAATCTCCCCCTGCATTTGTATGGTATCTTCTTTAGCCATAATTCTACTTACGTGATAAAGATTTCATATCAAGACCGCTCATTAAACTCTCATATTGCTGAGTCATGCGGTAAGAGTTAATTTGGGTACTAAAGTCCATTGTCACCACGACTAAAATCAGTAAAGATGTACCACCCAAATAAAAAGGAACATTCAAAGCTGTTGTCAAAAATTCTGGAATTAAACAAATAGTTGTAATATATAATGCACCAAACAAAGTGAGGCGCAATACAACCTGCTCCAGATACTGAGAAGTTTGCTTACCAGGTCGAATTCCCGGCACAAAAGCACCGCTTTTCTTCAAATTCTCTGCCATTTCTTTTGGACTAAAAACCAAGGCTGTATAAAAATAGCAGAAGAAAATAATTGTCACTGTAAATAACAAAATATATAAAGCTTGCCCATGCTGAAGCAAACCAGCAATTTTATGCAACAAACTACCGGTATCATTAGAACCAAACCAGCTTAACAAAGTGGATGGAAACAAAATAATACTTGACGCAAAAATAGGAGGAATGACGCCTGCCATATTCAACTTAAAGGGCATATGTGTATTAGAACCTTGCATTACACCACTACCAACTTGGCGTTTCGCATAATGCACGGGAACTTTACGCTGTGCACTTTCAAAATATACAACAATATAAATTAATAGCAATGCACCAATAACAATTGACACAGCCGTAGGCATACCAATTGATCCTTGACTCGTTAAAGCTAATAATCTTGCTATACCGGAAGGAATACCGGCAGCGATACCAGCAGTAATAATCAAGGAAATGCCATTCCCAATCCCACGCTCTGTAATCTGCTCACCTAACCACATCAGGAACATTGTACCTGTGACTAAGCTCACTACCGTAGAAATATGGAACTCCAAAGAATTAGTGACAACCACACCTTGCTGGAATACAAAGGTAGCTACACCAAAACTCTGTAAGATGGCTAATAGCACTGTACCGTATCTTGTATATTTTGTAATAACTTTTCGACCTGCCTCCCCTTCCTTTTTTAATGCCTTTAAAGAAGGAATAATTTCAGAGGCCAACTGAACAATTATTGATGCTGAAATATATGGCATTATGCCAATTGCGAATATACTAAAGCGCTCTAACGAACCACCAGAAAACATGTTCAACATGCCTAGTATGCCGTTCCCAGCGCTTTCGTATAATTTAGCTAAAGCAACAGCATCTACGCCAGGTACAGGGATATGGGCACCAATACGAAAAACAATTAACGCCCCTAAAAGAAACGTTAGACGTTTTTTCAGATCTCCAAATTTGGACAAGCCTGATAAAGATTGTTGATTAGCCACTATAATGCAAGCCTTATTCTTCCACTTTACCACCAGCAGCTTCAATTGCTGCTTTAGCCCCTTTAGTGGCTTTAATGCCCCTCAGGACAACAGCTTTTGAAAGCACACCAGAGGCAATAACTTTCACATTGGAAACAGTTGTAGGAACCAACCCGGCTTGCTTGAGAACTAATACATCAATCTCATTCACAGCGAGCAAGTTCAATTCACTCAAACGAATCTCAGCATTAGCAGCAGCAGTCAAAGATTTGAAACCACGTTTTGGCAGGCGACGTTGCAAAGGCATTTGACCGCCTTCGAAACCTACTTTATGAAAACCACCAGAACGGCTTTTTTGACCTTTATGACCACGGCCACCAGTTTTACCTAAACCACTACCAATACCACGACCTACACGACGACGAGCGTGAGTAGCCCCCTCAGCAGGTTGAATAGAATTTAGAAACATATCAAGACTCCACTTTCAACAAGTAGCTGATTTTGTTAATCATACCACGGTTTTCAGGGGTATCTAAAACCTCTACTGTATGCTCACGATGGCGCAAACCTAAACCACGAGCACATGCACGATGAGATTCAATTGTACCAATCAGGCTCTTCACCAATGTAACTTTAATCTTTTTTTGCTCAGTCATGGTTTGCTCCCAAAATGTCTTCCACTGTTAGGCCACGTTTAGCAGCGATATCAGCAGGTGTATATAACTTAGACAAGCCGTCTAATGTAGCTCGTACAATGTTATAAGGGTTTGTAGAACCATGCACTTTAGCAGAAATGTTATGAATACCCATAGCATCAAAAACTAAGCGCATAGGACCACCTGCCTTTACACCACTACCTTCTTTAGCGGGTTGCATAAAGACTTTAGTAGCGCCATGACGTCCAATAACCTCATGATGAATCGTACCATTTTTTAGAGGTACTTTAATCATAGAGCGACGAGCCTGATCCATTGCTTTTTGAACAGCTACCGGCACTTCTTTTGACTTACCTTTACCCATACCAATACGACCATCCCCATCACCAACAACAGTTAGCGCAGAGAAAGCCATGATACGACCACCTTTAACTACTTTAGTTACGCGATTAACTGCGACCATTTTTTCAATCAGGCCGTCACCACGTTCTTCAATTTCATGTTTTGCCATCTGAAAGTCTCCAATTATTAGAAGCTTAAACCATTTTCACGTGCGGCTTCAGCCAAAGCTCTCACACGACCGTGATATTGGAAACCTGAACGATCAAAAGCAACTTTTTCTACGCCTACTGCTTTAGCTTTCTCAGCAATGCGCTTTCCTACTACTGCAGCTGCCTCGACGTTGCCACCAGATTTCAGACTACCACGCACTTCAGCTTCCAATGTAGAGGCTTGAGCCAATACTTTATCACCTTCAGCACTAATTACTTGAGCATAAATATGATTATTGCTACGGAACACACATAATCTTACCATTTTCAAGTCCGCAATACGTGCACGGGTTTTGCGTGCACGACGGAGTCGGGTTGTATGTTTATCCATTAGTGAACCTCAATTATTTTTTCTTGGCTTCTTTCATCACTACCACTTCACCTACATAACGAACACCCTTACCTTTATAAGGCTCAGGAGAACGGAATGCACGAATTTCAGCAGCGACTTGACCAACCACTTGTTTATCTGCACCAGTCAAAACGATCTCTGTTTGGCTAGGAGTTTGAACAGAAACACCTTCAGGCATTTCATATACGATTGGATGAGAAAAACCCAAAGACAAATTCAAAACTTTGCCTTGAGCTTGAGCACGGTAACCCACACCAATCAATTGTAGTTTTTTCTCAAAACCTTCTGAAACACCTTTGACCATATTATTAACTAATGCACGAGCAGTACCTGACATAGCATTTGCCTGCTTACTGTCATTTTTTGCAGCAAAAGTTAATTTACCATCGTTTAATTCAATGGCGACATTAGAAGGCAAAGGAAAGGCCAACTCGCCATTCTTACCCTTGATAACCAATGCTTCTGTTCCAAATTTTACTTCTACACCAGCAGGAACAGTCACTGGGTTTTTTGCGACACGTGACATTTACTTTTCTCCACTAGGCTACGATGCACAACAACTCACCACCGACGCCCTCAGAACGAGCCTTGCGGTCAGTCATCACACCTTTAGAAGTACTAACAATAGCGATACCCAATCCATTCATAACATTGGGAATTTCGCTAGAAGCTTTGTAAATACGCAAACCCGGACGTGAAACACGTTTAATTTGCTCAATCACAGGACGGCCTGCATAATATTTCAATTGAATTTCCAATACCGGCTTCGCATCAGCAGAAACCGAAAAATCCTCGATATAACCTTCTTCTTTCAAGACTTTTGCAATTGCACACTTTAATTTAGAGGAAGGCATGGCAACTGCTACCTTATTGGCACGTTGCGCATTACGAATACGAGTCAACATATCGGAAATAGGATCATGCATACTCATTATTAATACTCCTATTACCAGCTAGCTTTAACAACACCAGGAATCTCGCCACGCATAGCGATTTCGCGGATTTTAATACGACCCAAACCGAATTTACGGAAAGTACCACGAGGACGACCTGTCAAAGCACAACGACGGCGTTGACGTACAGGAGCTGCATTACGCGGAATGGATTGGAATTTCAGACGAGCTTCAAAACGCTCCTCTTCAGTTGCATTCGCATCATTAATAACAGCAAAAATTGCCTCACGTTTGGCTGCAAACTTTTTCGCCAGAGCTTGACGTTTCAGTTCACGATTAATAAGTGCTTTCTTAGCCATGATTATCCTTTAAACGGAAACTTGAACAGTGACAATAAAGCTTTAGCTTCCTCATCAGTTTTTGCAGTAGTTGTAATAGTAATATTCAAACCACGCAAAGCATCAATTTTATCGTATTCAATTTCCGGGAAAATGATTTGCTCGCGAACACCCATGTTGTAATTACCACGACCATCAAATGATTTGCCACTTACACCACGGAAGTCACGTACACGAGGTAATGCAATAGTAATCAAACGATCCAAGAATTCAAACATTTGATCACGGCGCAATGTTACTTTGCAACCGACAGGATAATTATCGCGAATCTTAAAACCTGCGATAGATTTACGAGCAACAGTAACGACTGGTTTTTGACCAGCAATTTTCTCTAAGTCAGATACCGCGTGTTCCATAACTTTTTTATCTGCAACAGCTTCTCCGACACCCATATTTAAAGTAATTTTTTCAATACGGGGAACTTCCATTACTGACTTGTAACCAAATTGTTTAATCAGTTCAGGAACAACTGTATCTTTATAAAACTCTCTCAAACGAGCCATGTTATCTCCTTATGCTCCAATAACAGAGCCATTTGATTTGAAGAAACGAACGCGCTTAACTTTGCCTTCATTCTCAATCAGTTTAATACCAACACGGTCTGCTTTATTAGTTTCCGGATTCAGGATTGCAACATTAGAAATATCCAACGGCATTTCTTTAGCAACAATACCACCCTCAATACCACGCATCGGATTAGGCTTTTGGTGACGTTTTACGACGTTAATACCTTCAATAACAACCTTGCCACCTAATACGCGAACTACTTGACCTTGCTTACCTTTATCCTTACCAGTGATCACAACAACTTGGTCACCTTTAATGATTTTATTCATCGCGCTATTCCTTATAACACTTCAGGCGCTAATGAAACGATTTTCATAAATCGCTCAGTACGCAACTCACGGGTTACCGGACCAAAAATACGGGTACCCAGAGGTTCAAGTTTATTGTTTAACAACACGGCGGCGTTGTTATCAAATTTAATCAACGCACCATCAGGACGACGCACACCTTTAGCAGTACGAACAACAACTGCATTGTACACATCACCTTTTTTAACACGACCACGCGGGGCCGCATCTTTAACTGCGACTTTAATAATATCGCCAACAGAAGCGTAGCGACGCTTAGATCCGCCCAACACTTTGATACACATCACACGACGCGCACCAGAGTTATCAGCCACATCTAAGATGGTCTGCATTTGAATCATATTAGTACCTTTAAATTAACCAACTTAATTTACCACTTTCATATAACTCGCTCACTTATCTAAATTGAGCTAACTAAATGAAACCATCACGGTTCTAGTAAACCAGTCTTGGATCCCGAAGGGAAGAAACTTCCAGAAGAAACTGAAAGATAAGAAACGAAGTTTACACGCAAATTCACTTTGGCGCAACACTTCGTTTCTTATTAAAGCTAACTGTCTTAAATTTTAAACAGTACGTGCTTTCTCAATCAGTTCTTTAACAACCCAAGATTTGGTTTTTGACAGTGGACGAGATTCCGCAATTACTACAACATCGCCAATTCCATATTGATTATTTTCATCATGGGCATGGATTTTAGTTGATAAACGGATAATTTTACCGTACAGAGGATGTTTTACTTTACGTTCAACCAATACTGTCACAGTTTTGTCCATTTTGTCGCTTACCACTTTGCCTTGCAAAGTACGAACATTTTTATTTTCGCTCATTACTTAGCACCTTTTTCAGTTAAAATGGTTTTAATACGAGCAATATCGCGACGTACACGTTTTAATTCGCTTGGTTTACCCAATTGACCAGTTGCGTTTTGCATACGTAAGCCAAACTGAGCTTTCAACAAGTCCAACAAATCTGCATTTAATTGCTCAATAGATTTGTCTTTCAATTCATTTGCTTTCATTATTGACCTACCTGTCTTACTACAAAGGTCGTAGGAATAGGCAATTTGGCGGCAGCCAATTCAAATGCTTCACGAGCCAAAGCCTCTGGAACACCGTCCATTTCATACAACACTTTGCCTGGTTTGATTTCGGCAATGTAATATTCCACGTTACCTTTACCGCCACCCATACGAACTTGAATAGGTTTTTCAGTAATTGGTTTATCAGGGAATACACGAATCCAAATACGACCACCACGTTTAATGTGGCGAGTCATTGTACGACGAGCAGCTTCGATTTGGCGGGCAGTCAAACGACCACGACCAACGGCTTTCAAACCGAACTCACCGAAACTTACTTTGTTACCGCGGGTAGCAATACCAGTATTGCGACCTTTTTGTTGCTTGCGGTATTTCAGTCTAGTTGGCTGCAGCATTACGTCCACCTGCCTTTCTTTGTTTCTTTTCATGCTCAGGTTTAGCTGAAGTCTTTACATTACCTTCAGTATAGACCCAAACTTTCAAACCCAGCACGCCATAAGTAGTATGAGCTTCGCTAGTTGCATAATCTACGTTTGCACGCAAAGTATGCAGAGGTACTCGACCTTCACGATACCATTCGCTACGAGCAATATCCGCACCATTCAGACGACCTGAGGTCATAATCTTGATACCTTTTGCTCCTGAACGCATAGCATTTTGCATAGCGCGTTTCATAGCACGGCGGAATTGAACGCGTTTTTCCAATTGCTGAGCAATACCATCAGCAATAATTTGTGCATCCAATTCAGGTTTACGGATTTCTTCGATATTCACATGAACAGGCACGCCCATCAAGGCTTGCAAATCACGTTTCAGAACTTCGATATCCTCACCTTTTTTACCAATTACTACGCCCGGACGGGCAGAGTGGATGGTAATGCGTGCAGATTTTGCAGGACGTTCAATAACTACGCGACCAACAGAAGCATTCGCCAATTTTTTACGCAGGTAGTTACGAACATCAATGTCTTGTTTCAAAACAGCAGAAAAGTCGGTGCTTTTAGCAAACCATTTTGAAGCCCAGTCTTTAGTTACCGCCAGGCGAAAGCCTGTAGGGTTAATCTTTTGTCCCATAGCTTTTCCTTAGTTGCCCACTGTCACATTGATATGACAAGTTTGTTTTTCAATGCGGTTACCGCGACCTTTGGCGCGAGCTTGGAAACGTTTCAAGCTTGGACCTTTGTCAACAAAGATAGTTACCACTTTCAACTCATCAATGTCGGCACCGTTATTGTGCTCGGCATTAGCAATAGCTGATTCCAATACTTTTTTAATCAACTCAGCACCTTTTTTAGGACTGAAAGTCAAAATATTCAAAGCTTGGGCAACGTCTTTACCGCGAATCAAATCAGCCACCAAACGAGCTTTTTGAGCTGAAATACGGGCATTTTTATGTTGTGCATTTACTCTCATGATTCACCTTATTTCTTTTTAGCCTTTTTATCAGCCAAGTGGCCTTTAAAGGTACGGGTCAATGAGAATTCACCTAATTTATGACCAACCATGTTATCGCTGATAAACACGGGCACATGGTTGCGGCCGTTGTGTACAGCAATGGTCAGACCAATAAAATCAGGCAGAATGGTAGAACGACGAGACCAAGTTTTAATCGGGCGCTTGTCGTTGCTTGCACGAGCAGCATCTACTTTTTTCAGCAAATGCAGGTCTACATATGGGCCTTTTTTCAATGAACGAGCCATACTAATTAACCTTTATTTGAGTAACGACGACGAACAATCATGTTATCCGTGCGTTTGTTATTACGAGTGCGGTAGCCTTTAGCAGGAGTACCCCATGGGCTAACCGGTTCGCGAGCTTCACCGGTACGACCTTCACCACCACCATGCGGGTGATCGACAGGATTCATGACAACACCACGAACGGTCGGACGAATACCGCGCCAACGATTGGCACCGGCTTTACCGATTTTTTTCAGGCTTTGCTCTTCGTTACCGACTTCACCGATGGTTGCACGGCAATCTACGTTGATTTTACGAACTTCGCCAGAGCGCAGACGGACTTGAGCGTATGCACCTTCTTTAGCCAACAATACCGCAGAAGCACCGGCAGAACGTGCAATTTGTGCACCTTTACCAGGTTTCATTTCGATACAGTGGATAGTCGTACCAACGGGGATGTTGCGGATCGGCAGGGTGTTACCTACTTTGATGGCAGCTTCAGCACCGGAAACCAATACAGCACCGGCTTGAATACCGCGAGGAGCGATGATGTAGCGACGCTCACCGTCTGCATAGCACAACAGTGCAATGAAGGCAGTACGGTTAGGATCGTATTCGATACGCTCTACTTTTGCAGGGATACCGTCTTTGTTACGTTTAAAGTCCACAACACGGTAATGGTGTTTATGACCGCCGCCTTTGTGACGGGTGGTGATATGACCATTATTGTTACGACCGGCAGTAGAATTTTTCTTTTCGAGCAAAGGTGCATAAGGCGCACCTTTGTGCAAACCTTCTGTTACCACGCGAACCATGCCGCGACGGCCTGCAGAAGTTGGCTTCATTTTAACAATTGCCATTTTGTTTATTCCTTATCTGCAGCTGCAGCAGCGGCTTCCAAATCCAACTCTTGACCGGCAGCCAAGCTCACATAAGCTTTTTTAACATCGCTGCGACGGCCCAAAGTACGACCAAAACGCTTAGTTTTACCTTTAGTGGTAACGGTAGTTACAGAAGCAACTTGAACACCGAACAGCAGCTCAACAGCCGCTTTAATTTCAGGTTTGGTTGCATTTGCCAAAACTTTAAACGTCATTTGGTTGCGTTTTTCAGCCAATACGTTGCTTTTTTCAGAAACGATAGGTGCCAAAATCACTTGAGTCAAACGTTGTTGATTCATACCCATTGCTCCTCTAATTGTGCAACTGCATCTTTAGTGATGATTACTTTTTTGTAACGCAGCAAGCTGTAAGGATCAACTTGTTGAGCTTCCAAAACCAACACGTTTGGCAAGTTGCGTGAAGCCAAGTAAACATTCTCATCGAGCTGTTTGGTTACAAACAGCACTTGCTCTAGACCCAGATTTTTCACTTGTTCAGCAAAAACTTTGGTTTTAGGAGTTTCAGCAGTCAACGCCTCGATAGCAAACAAACGCTCGTCACGAGCCAATTGGGACAGGATAGTCGCCATACCGGCACGGTACATTTTACGGTTTACTTTTTGAGTAAAGTTTTCGTCGGGTTTGTTCGGGAACGCACGACCACCTTTACGCCACAGCGGAGAAGAAGTCATACCGGAACGGGCACGGCCGGTACCTTTTTGACGCCATGGTTTTTTGGTTGAGTGTTTTACTTCGGCACGGGTTTTTTGAGCACGGTTACCAGAGCGGGCGTTTGCCAAGTAGGCATTTACCAGCTGATGAACCAACGCTTCATTGTATTCGCGAGCGAACAAGGCATCAGAAACAGACAGACTGCCTGAAACTTGTCCTTTAGCGTCAATTACTTTCAATTCCATTACGCACCTACTTTCACGCTAGGACGAACTACAACATCGCTGTTGACCGCACCCGGAACAGCACCCTTAACCAACAACAGTTGGCGTTCTGCATCAACACGGACAACTTCCAGTTTTTGGACAGTTGCCTTGGTGTTGCCGTATTGACCGGCCATGCGTTTACCGGGGAACACGCGACCTGGGTCTTGCGCCATACCGATAGAACCTGGAACACGGTGAGAACGGGAGTTACCGTGGGAAGTACGTTGGGCACCGAAGTTATGACGTTTGATCGTACCGGAGAAACCTTTACCTTTAGAGGTACCGGTTACATCGACCAGTTGACCGACTTCAAACATAGAAACGGTGATTTCGTCACCGGCTTTCAATTCAGCCAGTTTTTCTTCAGTCAAAGCAAACTCGATCAAACCGCGACCGGCTTCAACACCTGCTTTTGCAAAGTGTCCAGCTTCGGCTTTGTTGACACGGTTAGCTTTTTTCTGACCAAAGGTAACTTGAACGGCAGTATAGCCGTCAGCATCTTTGGATTTTACTTGTGTAACGCGGTTGGCAGACATATCCAAAACGGTTACCGGAACAGAAACACCCTGTTCGTCAAACACGCGGGTCATACCAACTTTGCGTCCAACCAGACCTAAAGTCATGATTATTTTCCTTTTAAAGTAAAGGGGCGGGCTACGATTGGCCTGCCTTCGGACAATGATAAAACTTGGCACATTTGTACCAAGCCCTGCACTATACCACGACAATAAAGAAGTTTTCAAGCAAAATCTTAGGCTTGCCGCAGATTATTTACTGTCATCCGGGCGATTTGGGTTTTATCCAATCCATCGATATTCTGTTCTGAATTTTGACAGTCTTAATTGTTGTTCAACGATATAAAAGGTCGTCTGAAATTTCATCTACAACAAAATTTCAGACGACCTCTTCTCAATATATATGGTTTATTTTAAACCACTCAGATGCGCTTCATATCGAAACTGCTATTTCTGCAACTCCATCGGCGGAGTTTGTTCGGGCTGGCGCGTGTGCAACTTATACCAGCCAAACAGCCGCACTAAACATAAAAAGGCAATAAACGGCATGCACAAGGCGGAAACCAAATAGCGCGGATTGTTGGTATTAAGGACATTCCCGCCCGCTGACAGGGACAAAGCGGCATTAAACCACTCCCACAACGAAGGCACACTGAAAGCCAACACGGCAATCAATCCCAGCGTTCGAAAAATACCGATAGGCAAAATCTGACGTTTTAGCACTGTACGGTTTAGCTGTAACAAGACAATCAATCCGAACCCGATGATGATGACCATGCCGCCGTTTGCAACGATTTGCAGGCTGTTGAACGCGATGTCGGGTGTTACCGCCAGTCCGCCGTCTGAAGCAGGAGCCGCTTGCTGCTGAAGGTTAAGTCCTTGAACGATATTTAAAACGAAACCATAAACCATATCGGCAAGCATAATACCTATAGGCAAAGAAGTGAGCATTCGTCTTAGCATGGTTGTGTCTGATAATGATGATGAAGATATGGATGGAAACTAATGTAGTTTCAGACGACCTATCCACTATACACATCCATTAAGAAGGGTCGTCTGAAAAGTGGCAGACGGTATTGTAGCGGATTGCCGCCCCAAACGTATGTAAAATTAAATTTAGCCTAAGTCATAAAATCCTGTAATTTTCCACCAATCATTTAACTTTGGGAGTAAAATCCCAAAATATTAATTTGCTTCATGATTTACGGCTTGGATATCTCAGTGTAAGTTTTAGATTTACAGTTTCAGACGACGTTGGGACGCTATTTTGTAATTTTCCAACAAAGCCGTATGCCATTTATCAACGGATTGACCGAAAGGACGCTTCACATGAGTAATGCAAAACGCGATGTAACCCGCATCAGCCACAACACCAAAATCGTCGCTACGTTGGGGCCGGGCAGCAACAATGTCCAGTTGTTGGAAGACATGATCCGTGTAGGCGGTCTGAATGTCGTCCGTTTCAATTTCAGCCACGGCACGCCTGAATTCCATCAGGAAAACGCACGCATCGTGCGTGAAGCGGCAAAACGTGCCGGACAGGAAATCGCCATCCTCGCCGACTTGCAAGGTCCGAAAATCCGCGTCGGCAAAATCGCCGGCGGCAGCATTGAATTGAACAAAGGCGAAACGCTGGTTCTGGATGCTGCTCTCGAAGGCGAAGGCACGCGTGACGCGGTCGGTTTAGACTACCGCGACCTGCCTAATGATGTTGTTGCGGGCGATGTTTTGTGGCTGGACGACGGTTTGCTGACTTTGACCGTGGAATCCGTTGAAGGCAGTAAGATTGTTACTAAAGTTGAAAACAGCCATGTGTTGAAAAGCAACAAAGGCATCAATAAGCGCGGCGGCGGTTTGTCCGCAGGCGCGTTGACCGAGAAAGACTTCCGCGACCTGAAAACCGCGATTGCCATCGGTTGCGACTACCTCGCCATCAGCTTTGTGAAATCCGCTGAAGATTTGCACACTGCCCGCGCCAAAGTCGAAGAAGAAATGAAAGGCAGCACTGCCGTACGTCCCGGTTTGGTTTCCAAAATCGAACGGGTGGAAGCGATTGAAAACTTAGACGAAATCATCCTCGCCAGCGACGGCATCATGGTGGCACGCGGGGACTTGGCGGTCGAAGTCGGACACGCAGCCGTCCCCGCCCTGCAAAAACGCATGATCCGCCGCGCACGCGAGTTGCGCCGTTTCAGCATTACCGCAACCCAAATGATGGAATCCATGATCACAAACCCCGTCCCGACCCGCGCGGAAGTCAGTGACGTGGCAAACGCAGTATTGGACGGCACCGATGCAGTGATGTGTTCCGCCGAAACCGCCGTCGGCGCATACCCGTTTGAAACCGTCAGCCAAATGGCGATTATTTGCGCGGCAGCCGAAAAAGAGCAGGACTCGCTCAACGGCGTTGCCGAACAGGTCGAGTATCCCGAAGCCGTCAGCACCAACTTGGCGATTGCTGGCGGCGCGGTCGGCGTGGCGCGTGCGGTTCACGCCAAAGCCATCGTTGCCCTGACGGAAAGCGGTTCGACCGCCTTCGAAGTCAGCCGCCACAACATCACATTGCCGATTTTCGCACTGACCCCGAGCATTTCCGCCCAACGCCGCATGGCAATGTATCGCGGCGTGCGCCCGATGATTCTGGCGACCAGCACCGACCACGATACCGCGCTGAACGAAGTGGAAGCCATGTTGGTCGAACATAAAATCTTAAGCTCTGGCGACCAATACATCATCACCAGCGGTTCGCAAATGCGCGAATCCGGTTCGACCAATACGCTGGAAGTGTTGCGCGTTAAATAATCGACACGCAAACGGCAGATAAACAAGAGGTCGTCTGAAAACTTGGAAACGGGTTTTCAGACGACCTTTTCGTTTTCTTTTGAAGCAAGATTTTTGGGCACTGAAACACTAGGAATCTATAAATTTTTAAGAACCTCAAGTCTAGACGCAAAGACAGAAAAGTGTGCTACTTTGGAAGCTAGAAAATATCTAACAGGCTTGAGGGCTGATGTAGAAAATTCAACTAGTCAACTTTCAAGAAGAAAGAGATGAATATGTCCAAAGATCAAAGGGAAGATAATTTTTTTGACCTTATAGAAGAATTTCTAAATTTATTTAATCAGAGAGATTTTAAACAACTCAAAATCAAATTTCAGATTAACAAAGATAGGTATGAGGAAATTTTGGAAGAACTGGATGATGAAAATCTTTTAGATAAAAAATTATCATTACCTCCCAAAGCAATAGCATTGACCGCACGAAATGATAATAGGGCAATATTTGAAACATATGAAATGAATGGCACGGAAGAAGTTATAGGAATCGAATGCTGTTTATATGCAGATAACAGGGAAACTGACCTAACCCTAGAAGGTCGTTTTCATAAAAAAGATGGGAAATTTATTTTTGTTTATCATGGTCTTCGTGCATAAAGCTCTAATAGAGGCGAACCAAGCTATCAAACAATCCCACCATGACATCTTTACCACAGTCCCGCCCCCTACTATCTGCGCAACATGCAAGTTTTTCTGAAAGAAGCCAAAAATATTAGGCAAAAGCGATAACGTGGTATAGAATCGAGCACCTACACTAATCAAACGGAATGACTATCTGGAAACAACTGTACTTTGATTGAAAACTGTTGCCCTTCAGCCCAAGATTCATGTCAGCCAGTCATTTGCTGCATTTTTCGCCTTGAAGCCCATCGTTTCTATTCAAAATACCGATTCCAAACCGTCAGCCCGCTCCCGATACGGAGGCGTTTGTTTCAGACGACCTCTTTATTATTTGTCCGCAGGTATAAGAAAATGACACACTCACCCATCAAACAAACCGTAATCTTACTCAGCGCAGTCTTCTTCTCCGGCTCAGTCCACGCTTCGGGCTACCACTTTGGTACGCAGTCGGTCAACGCGCAAGGCACCGCCAACTCTTCCGGCGCGGAAGCCGCCGACGCATCGACCATCTTCTACAACCCTGCCGGCCTGTCCAAACTCGACAGCAGCCAAGTTTCCGTCAACGCCAATATCGTCATGCCCAGCATCCGCTACGAAGCCGATTCCGCACAATACTATCAAGGCGGCGATGTTTCCGGCTCGAAAAGCGGCAAAATCACCAAAACCACCGTCGCCCCACATCTCTACGGCGCATACAAAGTCAATGACGATGTGACTTTGGGCTTGGGCGTTTACGTCCCCTTCGGCTCTGCCACCGAATACGAAAAAGATTCCGTACTGCGCCACAACATCAACAAACTCAGCCTTACCAGCATCGACATCGAACCGGTCGTCGCTTGGAAAGCCAATGAAAACCATGCTTTCGGTGCAGGCCTGATCGCCCAATATTCCAAAGCCGAATTGCGCAAATATTCCGACTGGGATGCCTCCGGCTCCATCAGCCAACTCGCCAGCGGCCTTGCCTCACGCGCCGCCGGCCGCCCTGTCTCCGTCAGCGCGCAAGGCAAATCTGACGGACACGCCGAAGTAAAAGGTCACGACTGGGGCTTCGGCTATCAACTCGCTTGGATGTGGGACATCAATGACCGCGCACGGGTCGGCGTGAACTACCGCTCCAAAGTAACCCACACCCTCAAAGGCTCGGCGGAATGGGAAGCCGATGGCGCATACGCCCGCCGCGCTTGGGATTTGGGCGCGCTTGCCGCCCGCGGCTACGTTCCGCGTGAAAAAGCAAGCGTCAAAATCGTCACGCCCGAATCCTTGTCCGTTCACGGCATGTACAAAGCCACCGACAAATTCAACCTGTTCGGCGATGTGACTTGGACGCGCCACAGCCGTTTCAACAAAGCGGAACTGGTTTTTGAAAACACCAAAAACGTCGTTAACGGCAAATCCGACCGCACCGTCATTACCCCCAACTGGCGCAACACTTACAAAGTCGCGCTCGGCGGTTCTTACCAAGTGACCGATCCGCTGCAACTGCGTGCAGGTGTCGCCTTTGACCGCTCGCCCGTCAAAAACGCCGGCTACCGCATGAACAGCCTGCCCGACGGCAACCGCATCTGGTTCTCGCTCGGTGCGAAATACCATATCGGCAAAAACCACGTCCTCGATGCCGCTTACAGCCACATCCACATCAACGACACCCGCTACCACACCGACCGCGCCACCGGCAACGATGTGGACAGCAAAGGCGCATCCGACGCGCGCTTTAAAAACCACGCCAACATCGTTGGATTGCAATACACTTACAAATTCAAGTAAACCGTTTTGCGCCGACATCAAAAGGTCGTCTGAAAACCTGAAACGAGGGTTTTCAGACGACCTTTTTGTTTGGCTTGTTGGTGTGCTTATATTTCTATGCGGATAAACAGCGTCTCTAGGAAATCGCTATAACGTTGATTCGCCTTACTTTACGGTAAATTTTTCCGTTACTTTTTGGCTTGCTTAAATACCAGTTTACTGATGAAATAATAAAAATTATTTGCATTTGTGCGACTCCGTTTATAAACTCTTACTTTTAAGACAGGCAGATGGCGGTACTTTGTCAGACTTGGGATAAAGAGACGGCGGAATCAAATATCCAATAGATATTTTTGGCGTATCAGACAGTATTTCAAACCCGATATTTTCAAACAAAATTTCTACTGCCCTGTCTAACCGGGGTCGTCTGAATTTTTAGAGAGGTTTGTCATGTCCGTCATGCTGATACCGATAACCCTTTTTTTCTCTTTCTTCTTTTTTGCCTTATACCGCTCTATCGCACCCGCGCCCGATAGGGTGTTGAACGGTGACACACTCATTTGTTTTAGCCGTAACAAGTTTTTCAGCCGTGAGCTTTTGTATTGCGGAACGCAGGGCGTGTTTGTTTATCGCGGACGGACTTTGATAGCGCATTACCGATTTGAAGAGGTCGTCAGACTGGCGAAGACCGGTTGGCATATCAACAAAGTCAGCGTTTGGGAAATAGAATGCGTATCGGGCGGTAAACATGCGCGACATAGATTTTGCCCGAGGGGAAGCCTGTGGTTCGGTCATGAAGGTTTCGACAGGCTTCATGAACATATGCTGCGTGTGAATCCGAATGCGGTGAAGACCAAATGGACTGGTTTTGCTCCTCATATTGATATTATTAAGTTTTAAGGTTTGTTTTATATATGTTGATTGCTTTTTTGATTATGTTGCGCGAGGGTATCGAGGCGGCTTTAATCGTCGGTATCGTCGCGGGTTTTTTGAAACAGTCGGGACATTCGCGGCTGATGCCTAAGGTGTGGCTGGGTGTGGCTTTGGCTGCGCTGATGTGTTTGGGCATCGGATACGGCATCCATTCGGCAACGGGCGAGATTCCGCAGAAGGAACAGGAATTTGTGGTCGGCGTTATCGGTTTGGTGGCGGTGGCGATGCTGACTTATATGATTTTATGGATGAAAAAAGCCGCCCGTTCGATGAAGCAGCAGCTTCAGGATTCGGTTCAGACCGCCTTAAACCGCGGCAACGGTCAAGGTTGGGCTTTGGTCGGCATGGCTTTTCTGGCTGTGGCGCGCGAGGGGCTGGAGAGTGTGTTTTTCCTCTTGGCGGTGTTTCAGCAGAGTCCGACTTGGTCTATGCCCGTCGGCGCGGTATTGGGGCTACTGGCCGCAGTGGTCATTGGCGCGCTGATTTATCAGGGCGGTATGCGTCTGAATCTGGGGAAGTTTTTCCGCTGGACGGGCGCGTTTTTGATTGTGGTGGCCGCCGGTTTGGTGGCCGGTTCGCTGCGCGCGCTGCATGAAGCGGGCGTGTGGAACCACCTGCAAGAGGTGGTGTTTGATTCTTCCAAATACCTGCATGAAGACAGCCCGCTGGGCGTGCTGCTCGGCGGCTTCTTCGGCTATACCGACCACCCGACGCAGGGCGAGGTGCTGGCGTGGCTGCTGTATTTGGTTCCGGTCATGATTTGGTTTCTGCACGGCAGCAGGCCCGCCGCGGTGCAGAGGTCGTCTGAAAGCCATTAGTGGCGCTTAAAAATTCCGTATCCCATTCTTATCAACATGCCAAAGAGGTTTGAAATGAAAAAACTCAATATAACTGCTTTATCCGTGATGCTGGCTTTGGGTCTGACCGCGTGTCAGCCGCCCGAAGCGGAAAAATCCGCGCCTGCCGCGTCAGGTGCTTCGGGTGCATCAAGCGCGAATGCCGACGGCACCGTCAACGTCGGCGTGAACGACACCGCCTGCGAACCGATGGAACTGACCGTACCGAGCGGACAAGTCGTGTTCAACATCAAAAACAACAGCGGTCGCAAGCTCGAATGGGAAATCCTCAAAGGCGTGATGGTGGTCGACGAGCGCGAAAACATCGCCCCCGGACTTTCCGACAAAATGACCGTTACCCTGCTGCCGGGCGAATACGAAATGACCTGCGGCCTCTTGACCAACCCGCGCGGCAAATTGGTAGTAACCGACAGCGGCTTTAAAGACACCGGCAACGAAGCCGATTTGGAAAAACTTGCCAAACCGCTTGCCGACTATAAAGTTTACGTCCAAGGCGAAGCCAAAGAGCTGGTTGCCAAAACCAAAGCCTTCACCGACGCCGTCAAAGCGGGCGACATCGAAAAAGCCAAATCCCTGTTTGCCGACGCCCGCACCCACTACGAACGCATTGAGCCGATTGCCGAACTCTTCAACGAACTCGACCCCGCCATCGACGCGCGTGAAGACGACTTCAAAGACAAAACCGAAGACGCGGCCTTCACCGGCTTCCACCGCATCGAACACGCCCTGTGGGTCAAAAAAGACGTATCCGGCGTGAAAGACATTGCCGAAAAACTCATGAAAGACGTTGAAGCCCTGCAAAAAGAAATCGACGCCCTCTCCTTCCCGCCGAACAAAGTTGTCGGCGGCGCGGCAGTGTTGATTGAAGAAGTTGCTGGCAGCAAAATCAGCGGCGAAGAAGACCGTTACAGCCACACCGACTTGAGCGACTTCCAAGCCAACATCGAAGGCGCGCAAAAAATTGTCGAACTCTTCCGTCCGATGATTGCCGAGAAAAACAAAGCCCTGCTCGAGAAAGTCGATGCCAACTTCAAACAAGTCACCGACATCCTCGCCAAATACAAAACCAAAGACGGCTTTGAAACCTACGACAAACTCAGCGACGAAGACCGCAAAACCCTTCAGGCACCGATTAACGCCCTTGCCGAAGACCTGAGCCAACTGCGCGGCACACTGGGTCTCAAATAAACTTGACCCGCCCGTTTCAGACGACCTTTTGAGATACAAGGGGTCGTCTGAAAACTTAGCGCTGACAGCAGTAATCGCAGTCGTAGCGTGGGCTTTGCCCACGAAAACCCAAAACCGTACAGGTCGGACACTTGTATCCGACAAAGCACAAACCGCGACACACCTTGCCGTCATACCAAACGTCGGATTCAAGAATCCGACCTACATTCAGCAATCGTAGGTTGGGTCGAGTAATCGTAGGTTGGGTCGAGACCCAACAAAACCTCTTCATTCCAACGTTTTGTCAGGTTTACCAACCCAACCTAACCCTGCCGTCAGCCCGTAGCGTGGGCTTTGCCCGCGAAAAAAACTAAAACCGCCGCACACCTTGCCGCCATACCAAAATACATTCAGGAATCGTACATTGCTTACCGTGTATCGGATTGACCGACAATTCAAAGTTTTCAGACGACCTTAAACGTCGTCTGAACATTCAAAACAGCCAACTGTAAACACAACACCCGCGTACATACCGCCGCCCGAATCCCCCGCAAAGGACTCCATTATGAGCCAAGACAACAACCCACAACCCACCCAACCGACGAAACGCACCCTGTTCAAAACCGTCCTCGCCGCAGGCGCAGCCGGCGCGGCAGGCTGGTTTGCCGGCAAACAACAAGGCGAAACCGCCGCCGAGACCCGCCACAACGAACACTCACCGCAAGCCTACCCCTGCTACGGCACCCACCAGGCCGGCATCACCACCCCGCACCAACTCTTCGGCATCATGTGCGCCTTCGACGTAACCGCCAAAGACCCCAAACAACTCGAAAACCTCTTCCGCACCCTCACCGCCCGCATCGAATTCCTCACCCAAGGCGGCGAATACCAAGACGGCGACGAAAAACTCCCCCCCGCAGGCAGCGGCCTACTCGGCAAAACATTCCGCCCCGACGGCCTCACCATCACCGTCGGCGTCGGCAGCAGCCTCTTTGACGACCGTTTCGGACTCAAAGACAAAAAACCCCGCCACCTCCAAGAAATGCGCGACTTCCCCAACGACCGCCTCCAAAAATCATGGTGCGACGGCGACCTCAGCCTCCAAATCTGCGCCTTCACCCCCGAAACCTGCCAAGCCGCCCTGCGCGACATCATCAAAAACACCGCCCAAACCGCCGTCATCCGCTGGAGCATAGACGGCTGGCTGCCCAAAGCCGAACCCGGCGCCATCGCCGCCCGCAACCTCTTAGGCTTCCGCGACGGCTCCGGCAACCCCGACGTGTCCGATCCCAAAATTGCCGACCAAGTCCTCTGGACAGGCATCGCCGCCAACAGCCAAGACGAACCCGCCTGGGCGAAAAACGGCAGCTACCAAGCCGTCCGCCTCATCCGCCACTTCGTCGAATTCTGGGACAGAACCCCCTTGCAGGAACAAACCGAAATCTTCGGCCGCCGCAAATACAGCGGCGCCCCCATGGACGGCAAAAAAGAGGGCGATACCGCCGACTTCGCCAAAGACCCCGACGGCAAAACCACCCCCAAAGACAGCCACATGAGGCTCGCCAACCCGCGCGACCCCGAGTTCATGAAAAAACACCTGCTCTACCGCCGCGCCTTCAACTACTCCCGCGGCCTCGCCGCCAACGGTCAGCTCGACGTCGGCTTGGTGTTCATCTGCTACCAAGCCAACCTCTCCGACGGCTTCATCTTCGTCCAAAACCTGCTCAACGGCGAACCGCTGGAAGAATACATCAGCCCCTTCGGCGGCGGCTATTTCTTCATCCTCCCCGGTGTAGAAAAAGGCGGCTTCCTCGCCCAAAGCCTGCTCAGCGCGTGAACACAGATTTAGGATAAACCAACCCGTAGCGTGGGCTTTGCCCACGACCTTTCACCGAACATCCGAATCCAATTATCCTGTTCATTCTAACGGCGCAGAGGTCTTATCCGTAAAACTCTCCCTGCAAAAAGGTCGTCTGAAAACTAAGTATTCCGGTTTTCAGACGACATTTCCGTCAAATAGGCACAGACTTGGGACAAACCGAACCCGTAGTGTGGACTTCGCCCACGACCTTCTCCCCAAACATCCGAATCCAATCATCTCTGTTTATTCGTGGATAGAACCCACGCTACGGGCGGCTTGGTTTTTAATCAGCATTATGAACCGTCATTCCCGCGCCGGCGGGGTTGCTGCATATTCTGAGATGTTGCCACAAAGTGCCGCTGTTGCTTTTGTCTTGGCGGAGGTGGCGGTAAATGGTGCTGTGATGGAGCGTGATCCCGTGGTGTTTGCGCAGGTAGGC
>JUNU01000130.1 GCA_001067655.1 Neisseria lactamica | reverse complement strand
CTGTCGTGCATGACGCCGGAGATATACGGACGGTCGGGGTTGCCTTGGACGAAGGACAGCATGACTTCGGTACCTTCGTGTAAGGGGAAGTGGATGCCGTATTCGGGACCGGCATAGGGTTTGGCCAGTCGGACGGGACGGCTTTCGCCGCCGGGACTCCATTCGTCCAAATCAAACGGCAGTTTGACGCGGTAGCGTCCCATGTCGTCGATATAGGCGTAGGTGCAGTTCTCCGCTGCGGTCACCCGTGCGGGCAGTGTGCCGGCGATGTGGGGGCGCGGGGTGGTGCGTTCGGGACGGAAGGCGAGTTGGGCGGGTATGGCGGTAAAGGTGTGGCTGTAGGCAGTATCGCGGCTGCCGCTGTGTTCCATACTAAGTACCAGCCAGCCGTCGGGTGCT
>JUNU01000129.1 GCA_001067655.1 Neisseria lactamica | reverse complement strand
CCGTAGAGCCACCCTCTCCCCAGCCCTCTCCCGCCGGACGGGAGAGGGGGCAGGCTGCACGTCGCGCCGTAGATTTCTGTCCGGCTATCGTCATTCCCGCGCAAGCGGGAATCTACTTTTGAATCTCGGCAACTGTTTTCAAACATCTGTTTCTTAGGATTTCCGATGGATTCCCGCCTGCGCGGGAATGACGGCGATAGGATGTTTAACTTAGTGTGTTCATAAGAAAAGGTCGTCTGAAAACCTTGGAATCGGGTTTTCAGACGACCTTTTGTCTTAGCTTTAGATGTTATTTCTTCAATTCCGCCAAAATCTCGTCAACGGTTTTCTTCGCGTCGCCGAAGCACATCACGCTGTTTTCGTTGAAGAACAGCGGGTTTTGTACGCCTGCGTAGCCGGTGTTCATCGAGCGTTTGAAGACGACGACTTCTTTTGCCTTCCACACTTCCAATACGGGCATGCCGGCAATCGGGCTGTTCGGGTCGGTTTGGGCTGCGGGGTTGACGGTGTCGTTCGCTCCGATAACCAGCACTACGTCGGTTTCGGGGAAGTCGTCGTTGATTTCGTCCATTTCCAACACGATGTCGTAGGGGACTTTGGCTTCGGCGAGCAGTACGTTCATATGACCGGGCAGGCGGCCGGCGACGGGGTGGATGCCGAAGCGTACTTCGGTGCCGTTTTTACGCAAAAGCTCGGTGATTTCGGCAACGGGGTATTGTGCTTGCGCCACTGCCATGCCGTAGCCCGGGGTGATGATGACGCTGCTGGCGTTGCGCAGCATTTCGGCGACTTCGGCGGGTTTGGCTTCGCGGTATTCGCCGATTTCTTCGCCGTCTGCCGCTGCCGATGAGCCGTCGGTACCGAAACCGCCTGCGATGACGGAGATGAAGGAGCGGTTCATGGCTTTACACATGATGTAGGACAGAATCGCGCCGCTGGAGCCGACCAGCGCGCCGGTGACGATGAGCAGGTCGTTGGAGAGCATGAAGCCTGCTGCTGCGGCCGCCCAGCCGGAGTAGGAGTTCAGCATGGACACGACCACGGGCATATCCGCGCCGCCGATGGAGGCGACCAAGTGCCAGCCGAATGCGAGGGCGATCAGGGTCATCAGGATCAGGATGAAGCCGCTGCCGTCAACGGATACGAACACCAGCATCAGGATAAAGGATAAAACCAATGCGGCGAGGTTAAGCTTATGTTTGGCGGGCAGCTGCAACGGCGCGCTGCTGATTTTGCCGTTGAGCTTGCCGAATGCGACCAGCGAGCCGGTAAAGGTTACGGCGCCGATGAAGATGCCCAAATAGACTTCGACCAGATGGATGGTGTGCATATCGTGCGAAACGTTGCCCGGCTCGATATAGCTGTTGAAGCCGACCAAAACGGCCGCCAAGCCGACGAAGCTGTGCAGAAGTGCAATCAGTTCGGGCATTTCGGTCATTTCTACTTTTTTGGCTTTGTAGATGCCGACGGCGGCGCCGATCAGCATGGCGATGATGATCCAGCCGAGTCCGTGGGTGTTTTCGGAAAACACGGTAACGAACAAGGCAACCGCCATCCCGGCGACGCCGGAATAACAGCCCTGCTTGGCGGTTTCCTGCTTGGACAGCCCCGCCAGCGAGAAGATGAACAGTATCGCGGCTACGATGTACGCCGCTGTAACAAGTCCTGAAGACATGGTGATTCTCCAATTATTTGTGAAAGTAACTGTGTTTTTTAATCGGGTCGTCTAAAAACTGAATTTCGGGTTTTCAGACGACCCTGATGCTTAGTGTTTTTCAAAGACGACTATGACAAATTCCCTCCGCACCAGATTGCCGCTTTTGCTGACCGCCCAATCGCGGCCTCGCTGTTCCCGAATACAGCGCAAAGGCAGGTTTTCCGACAGGGCGCGGATGTCGGCGGCATCGTAGAGCACAAAGCCGTGCGAGGCAAACGGCAGTTTCGCCATAAAGTCTTTTTCGCAGAAATTCAGGCATAGCCGCCCGCCGGATTTAAGCACGCGGCTCAGTTCTGAAAGTACGCTTGGTGCGTCGTCCCAAAAATAGACGGTATTGACGGAAACGATTTTGTCGAAGCTTTCATCCGCAAAAGGCAGCGCGCCGCCGTCGTACAGCCGGTAATCCGCCAGCCCTGCTTCAAGAAACGGAGCATTGAATGCCTGCGCCTGTGCGTGCATCAACGGGGAAATTTCCAAGCCTGTGTAATGCAGGTTTTCTGCCTGCGACAAAATGTAGCCGAGCAGCCCGCCGTTGCCGCAACCCGTTTCTAGGATGCGGTCTCCGTTTTGCAGTTGCACCGCTTCAAACGAACCGAGAATCTGTGTCAGGTTGCGCAGGTTCATCATCTGCCCGAACGCTGTTCCTGCTTCGTCATGTGGGCAGCGCAGTTGGGCGGCGGTTTGTTCGGGGGACAGGTTCATAGGGTTCTCCGACTATCGGGGCGGTTGATTCCACGTCGTCTGAAAATCTGGAATGAGGGTTTTCAGACGACCTCTGTATCGGGTTTCCTATTCGCCGCCGAATTGTGCCAAAAACTCTTTTTCGGTCAGCTTGGGCGTATCGTTTGCCAGTTCGTAATACGGGGCTTTGGCGTCGATGTAAATCTGCTCTTCCAATTTGAAATCGGCGTTGTCGGCAAACAGTCCGGCGAAGACGAAATAGCTGTCGTTCGGGAGGAAATGGTAGAACAGGTGTGTACCGCAGTTTTTGCAGAACGCGCGCTCCGCCCATTCGGACGAATGATAGCGGGAGATGTTCGCTTCACCGTCGATTTTCGGCGGCTTGGCGGCAATCAGCGAAAACGTCGCGCCGCTGCCCCAAGTGCGGCACATTCCGCAATGGCAGGCGTGGACGTGTTTGTCGTGTTCCACTTCTAAAGATACGTCGCCGCACAGGCATTTTGCTTTCATGGTCGAACTCCTTATATTTGAAAGCTGACTTCTAGGTCGTCTGAAACGGTGTTGCCAAAACTTACGTCGCTCGTTTTCAGACGACCTCGCTGTCAGACAGCGGCTACAAACAGCCCGATGGTGCAGACAAATCCGCCCGTCCACATTGCCGAACGCAGGCTTGGTTTATCTTTCAGATAGCTGAAAATATAAGCGATGCGGAAGGCGATGAAGGCTACTGCCAAAAGGTTGATGGTCGATTGTGCGGCATTGCCTGTGGCGTGTGCCACCAAAACAGCGGCGGCAAACGGAGCGAACACTTCAAAACCGTTTTGCTGCGCGGCATTGGCGCGCGCCGACAAGCCTTGCGTGCGGGCGAGGAAGTCGCGCGGATTGCGGTTGTCCGACGGCTGAAAACCGCCCTGCGCTTTGGCGATGAAGGAACAAAACAGCGGCAGCAGCGATGCGATCAGGATGCACCAATAGGCTAAAGTCATGCTTTACCCTTTCCTAAACATATTCAACATACGACGCGTAACGAAAAAGCCACCGAAGATGTTGATGCTGGCAATCAGGATGGCGATGAAGGCCAGCAGGGTCACGAAGCCGTTGCCTTGGCTGATTTGCAGCAGTGCGCCGACGACGATGATGCCGGAAATGGCGTTGGTTACGGACATCAGCGGGGTATGCAGCGAGTGGCTGACGTTCCACACAACGTAGTAGCCGATGACGCAGGCGAGGACGAACACGATAAAGTGGTTCAAGAATGCTGCGGGGGCAACCGCGCCGACCCACAGCACCAATACGGCGGCGATGACGGCGGGCGCGAGTTTTTTCCACAGGGGAACGGGTTTCGGCTCGGGCTTGGCGGCAGGCGCGGCTTTTTCAGACGACGTTTGCTGCGGCTGGGCGGAAACCTGAATCGGCGGAGGCGGGAAGGTGATTTCGCCGTCGCGGGTAACGGTCATATTGCGGATAATCACGTCTTCGAAGTCCAGCGTGATTTCGCCGTCTTTGTTCGGGCTTAACAGCTTGGTCAGGTTGACCAAGTTGGTGGCGTAAAGCTGGGAAGACTGTCCGGCAAGGCGGTTTGCCATGTCGGTGTAGCCGATGATTTTCACGCCGTTGTCGGTTACGAACAATTCGCCCGGTTTGGTGAGCTCGCAGTTGCCACCCGTCGCCGCCGCCAAATCGACGATGACGGAGCCGGATTTCATGCTTTCCACCATTTCTTTGGTAATCAGCTTGGGCGCGGGTTTGCCCGGAATGGCGGCGGTGGTGATGATGATGTCCACTTCCTTCGCCTGCTCGGCAAAGAGCTTCATCTCGGCGGCGATAAATTCGTCGCTCATCACTTTGGCGTAGCCGTCGCCGCTGCCGCCCGATTCTTGCGGGAAGTCGAGTTTCAGGAACTTACCGCCCATCGATTCGATTTGTTCCGCCACTTCCAAGCGGGTATCGAATGCGCGCACCACTGCGCCGAGCGAGTTTGCCGTACCGATTGCTGCCAAACCCGCCACACCTGCACCAATCACCAAAACCTGCGCAGGCGGCACTTTGCCGGCGGCAGTAATTTGACCGGTGAAGAAACGGCCGAAAGCGTTGGCAGCTTCAATTACGGCACGGTAGCCGCTGATGTTTGCCATCGAAGACAAAGCGTCCAAAGCCTGCGCGCGGGAAATACGGGGCACCATGTCCATCGCCAGCGCATTCACTTTCTTGGCGCGCAAGGCTTCCACCAAAACCTCGTTTTGGCGCGGCCACAGGAAGCTGACGATGGTCTGCCCTTCTTTGAGCAGCGGCAGCTCGCCTTCGGACGGCGCGTTGACTTTGTAAAGCAAAGGGCATGCCCAAACCGTCGCTTTGTCGGCAACGGTCGCGCCTGCTGCTTGGTAAGCCGCATCATCCAAACTTGCCGCCAAACCTGCTCCGCTTTCGACAACGGTTTCAAAGCCCAGTTTGCTCAACAGGGCAACGGTGGCAGGCGTACAGGCGACGCGGGTTTCGCCGGATAATGACTCGCGTGGGATACCGATTTTCATCTCTGAATCCTTTTTTGGGTTGTCTGTATATAAATGTTAATATATTCCATATAATCCCCTTATAGCGAATTTTCAGTGGACTGGCAATAGGCAAGCCGACAATTCGGCATTTCCTTCCTGTATTGCCTTACAAATACTGTTGTCTGCGTTTAAAATCATTTCCCAAACATACGGCTTGAGCGCCGTAACATTCTCCGCTGTTTCACTATATAATCCGCATTTTTTGAGCCACCGCCATGCCGCACGCCCTCGTCCTTCAATTCCCCTCCGCCGAAGCCCTGCCTTCCGCCCTTCTTTCCCGCCTGCCCGAGCCTGATTACGCCGATGAAAAGCGTATGCGTTTTATCGTTGAAGAAGGGTTTTCTTTAAGCGGGGCAGACGCAGCGTTGCTGGACAGCCGTCAAATTGACCACGCCGTATTGCCCGATATGGCGTTCGGCGAACTCAGGCTGATCGTCAGCGATATGGATTCGACGCTGATTACCATTGAATGCGTCGATGAAATTGCGGCGGGCGTCGGTTTGAAAGACCGCGTGGCGGAAATTACCGAACGCTCGATGCGCGGCGAATTGGATTTCGAGCAGTCTTTGCGCAGCCGCGTCGCCCTGTTGGCGGGATTGGACGAACAGGTTTTGGCGGAGGTTTATGAAAACGTTTTGCGGCTCTCGCCCGGTGCGGAATTTTTGCTGGACGAATGCAAGGCGCACGGCGTGAAATTCATGCTGGTGTCGGGCGGATTCACGTTTTTCACCGAAAGGCTGCAACAACGCCTCGGCTTCGAATACCAACACGCCAATATTTTGGAAATTGAAAACGGCAAGCTGACAGGTCGTCTGAAAGGCAGAATCATCGACGCGCAGGCAAAGGCGGATTTATTGCGCGAATACCGCGACCACCTCGGATTGCAGCCGCATCAGGTGTTGGCGATGGGCGACGGTGCGAACGATATTCCGATGCTCAAAGAAGCGGGCGTAGGCGTGGCTTACCGCGCCAAACCGAAAGCGCAGGCAGTCGCCGATGCCTGCATCAACTTCGGTGGGCTGGAGCGCGTCAGGGGTTGGTTTAAATAAACCGTCTGTATCGTTTGTCAGGAGTTTCCCGTTAAAACCAAGGTCGTCTGAAAAATTTTCAGACGACCTTTTTGCTGTTTGAAATATCGTAATGACTGTAAACGGAATGCCAAAGGACACGCCGTCTCAACATACCAAAACAGGTTTGCACCCTGCTCCTGAACACAGCCCTCTTTATTCCCGTAACAGCCTTATCCCTTCTTCCTCCCAAACGGGAACGTAGGCAATTAATCAACACGGTTATTACTATTATTCAAATAATTTAATTATGCCTCGAAAATATTGACTTAAATTAAATAAAACCGTTTTCTTCCTCACAAACTGCCTGACATTCTTTATACTACCAAAGTAGTAATTAACTACGCCCAATGAACTAAATCAATAAAAGGAGCTCTAAGAATGAAACACCAGCTACTCCTTCTGCCGATTGCCTTAGCCGTATCCCAGGCTTGGGCGGACACAGACCCCGTTCCCGAAGAAACTGTTATCCTTTCCCCCGTTACCGTCACCGGCACACAACAACAAAAAGCCAATAGCGTTACTTTCAACCCCAAAGCTGCTTTGCAACCCCTCCCTGCCGGAGACGGTGCGGACCTTTTACAATCCGTGCCCAACATGAGCATCATCCGCAAAGGCGGAAGCTCAGGCGATCCATTGTTCCGCGGTTTGGGCGGTTCGCGCCTGTCGATTAACGCCGACGACCAGTTTATTTACGGCGGCTGCAGCATGCGTATGGACCCGCCGACTGCCTACATCCACCCGAATTCTTTCGACAAAGTCGTCGTCACCAAAGGCCCGCAAACCGTAACCCAAGGCATGGGTTTGGTCAGCGGCTCGGTACAATTCATCCGCAAAGACCCTGATTTCAGCGAAAAATCTTACAACATCAATGCCTCCCTGACCGCAGGCAGCAACGACCGCCGCGACGGCTCGCTTGAAGCCGAGTTCGGCGGCAAATACGGCTACGTCCGCAGCAATATTTCCCACAACGAGGCCGGCGACTACAAAGACGGCTCAGGCAAACGCGTCCACTCCCATTTCAAACGCGACAGCCAAATGCTGCAACTGGGCATCACCCCGACCGAAAACACCACCATCGCCGGCACATACGAACGCAGCAGGGCCAAGGTCGCCTACGCCGACCGCATGATGGACGGCAGCAAATTCGACCGCGACGCATGGAACGTCCGCTTTACCCAACGCAACCTCACCCCTTGGTTCAGCGAACTCGAATTGCGCTACGGTGAAAGCGAAATCGACCACGTCATGGACACATACAGCCTGCGCACCATCCGCAATCCGGCAGGCAAACAGATTAAAAACGCCAACAACCCCAAACGCAACACCGACACAGGTCGTCTGAAAGCCACCTTCGATTGGGATAATCTCAACCTGCAAACCGGCGTAGATTATATGGACGACGTACACGTCGCCCGCATGGAACGCGGCGGCGACGGTTACCGCCACAAGCCTTTTATGCCCAACCAAAGTTTCAAACAATGGGGCGTTTTCACCGAAGCCGCTTGGCAGCAAACCGACAAACAACGTTGGGTAGCAGGCTTGCGCCACGACCGTGTCAAAGCGGATTATGATTCCGCAGACGTAACCGATCCCGCCTTGAAACATCAGAAATTCAACTTGAATTCCGGTTTCTTACGTTGGGAACGTGATACGGATAACGGCTTGAAATACTACGCCGGATTCGGTATCGCCGAACGCTCGCCCGACTACTGGGAACGTCTGCGCGCCAAAAAGAAAATCATCCATCCCGAACAAAACCGCCAAATCGATGCGGGCATCATCTGGAAACGTCCTAACCTCCATGCCTCCGTGTCCGTATTCGGCAGCGATGTCAAAAACTTCATCATACTCGAACGTCAAGGCACGGATTTAGGTGTACGCAACGTTAAAGCCTCGCGTTTCGGCGGCGAAGCCGAAGTCAAATGGACGTTTGCACCTAATTGGGAAATCGGCAGCAGCCTTGCCTACACCCACGGCAAAAACCGCACCGACGGCAAACCCTTGGCACAAACCCCGCCGCTCGAGTGGAACAACACCCTCGCCTTTGACAACGGCAAATACAGCGCAGGCGCGTTATGGCGCGTCGTGGCGAAACAAAACCGTTACAGCAAAGGTCAAGGCAATATCGTCGGTCAGGACATCGGCGCCTCTTCCGGCTTCGGCGTACTCTCGCTCAATGCCGGCTGGAAATTCAGCAAATACGCCACCTTGCAGGCCGGCATAGACAACGTGTTCAACAAAACCTATGCCGAATTCGTCAGCAAAGGCGGCGACCCTTCAGCAGGCACGCAAACCCTGCGCGTCAACGAACCCGGCCGTACCGCTTGGTTGAGACTGCAAGCGAAATTCTGATGTTGAGTTGAGAAAGTGAAAGGTCGTCTGAAACCCCGAATCGGAGTTTTCAGACGACCTTTTTGATGATGGTTTTAAAGTATAGTGGTTTAAATTTAATCCACTATAAAGCCGTTTACAGGATACGATGGCTGTACGTTTCAAACATAGAGAACCGATTATGGCTTGTACCGAGACGAAAGATTCAATCCAAGCCACTATATTTTTCACCGCCTTCTCGCGGGAAGTTTATAAAGGAACGAATCGGAAACCCTGTTTGTCAACTTCCAATATGGAGGCGTAATCACTTTTCCAATCTCCCAATACAATGCGGGTGAAGCCGTCTTCCTGATGGATATGTTCACGATGGGTGTGTCCGTGAATCAAGAGCGGGGTATGATACTGACGCACAATATCTGCGGTGAATTGCGGCTGAACGTCCATGATTTCCGCCGCTTTATATTGTTTGCCCTGCTTGCTGGTTCGGCGTATTTTACGGGCGATTTTCAGACGCAGGGCAAGTGGCAGGCTTAGGAACAAGCGTTGCAGCCATTTTTGGTGGACAATCTTTCTGAACTTCTGATAACGCGCATCATCGATACACAAAGTATCTCCGTGGCAAATCAGGGCGGAACGGCCGTATAAATCGACCACCGCATATTCGGGCAGCAACTTCATACCGGATTGCGCTGCAAATTGCTTCCCGATCAAAAAATCCCGATTGCCGTGTACGAAGAAACATTCAACCCCGCGTTGCACGACAGATTGAATCGCCTGCGCGACGGTTTGGGTCAATTCGGATTGCTCGTCATCGCCTATCCAAAAATCAAACAAATCCCCCAAAATATAAACCGAACGCGCCTTTGGTGCTTTTTCACGCATAAAGCGCAAGAACAATTCGGTCAATTCGGGATGGGATTCGCTCAGGTGCAAATCGGAAATAAAGTAAATCGGCATGGCGGGCAACAGGTGTGAAATCCTTGCCATTATAGGTTTTCAGACGACCTTTGTATATCGACCGCCAAGGTATGCGGCATGGTCCCACCCCGTTGCAGAAACTTCGCTCCATTTCTCTTGTTATCCGACATTCAGACAGACAATGGCTTGAAACCTGCCCCATTCAGCCGCATTGGACGATTTTTTGATAACTGTCTTCCTGATGCACATCGCTGACGGGAACGACATAAAACAATTCGTTGCTGCGGACAAAACGGTTAACCAAATCTCTGTCGATATCAAATACATGATGGCGCAAGCCGTTCAAGCCGCGGAATATCATGGTTTTCCAGTCCGCGTATCCGTTGGCGTTGGGGCGGATATCGTTCATCGCGTCCAGCGCCAGCAGTTTGCGGTTCTGCTCTTCTTTGTTCAAAGGCAGGGAATACACGGAATGGAAATGGAACGGCTGACCGAACATCGGCGGCAGGCTCAACATCGAGCCAGACTTGCCGATCGGGAAATCGTCGCTCAAAAAATGCAGCGTATGCAAAAACAGCGAGCCTTTCCGATAATCCAGTTGTTTCAACGCTTCAACCGCAGCAATCGTCGTATATTGATGGTCTTTGTGTGCGTCAATATTGGGCGACGGACTGACGATGATGTCGGGCTGGAAGGTTTCGATAATATAGGCCAGATTATTGACCAAACCGCGCCAATTCGAACCGCCGTTCAAGCCTTTGGACAAAGGCGAGGTATTGGCACGGCGGAACAGATTGACATCCGCCGTATCCAGTTTGGTCGACTTCACATCGGCATCGGGATTCTGCTTCATGACTTGCAATGTGCTGTCAAAATAGCCGAGCTGCAAAATGTTTTCAGACGACACGCCTGCCAAAAGCGGCACGGTCAGGCTGTTCCATACGCGCATCCTGCCCTTTTGCAGATACTGCGCCTGCATTTGCTCGGGATTGCGCGCATACAGATTGTTGTAATGGAAGCTGCCGCCCTCCCCTGCGGTAATCGTAACCACTAACGTATCGACAGCATGTTTTTCATATAATCCGTAAGCCGCCAATTCCGCATCATCCGCATGGGGGGCGAGGACCAGAATTTTTTTACCGCTCAAACACTCGCGCGGATAAACCGACAATTCAACTTCCTGATCAGGCAGGGACACGTGGTTGCCGCTTAATGTAATTTTTCTGCTGCCGTCATCGAAGGTATCGGTCAAATTGAGGTAGCGTGCGCCGTTGCCGCCATGTTCGACATACGCCCGCCACTCCCCGCGGTTGGTTTTGACGCCGATCCAAGGCATCACCAATCTGCCCAGCCAACCTGATTTCACGTTAATTCTGGCGATTACCGTATCATTCGCGCCGATAGTATCGGGCAAGATCAGCTCGCCCTCACGCAAACTGACGGTCGCCGACTTGGGCAATTGACCGTATTCGTAATCGCGGCTGACATCGTAAGCAAACCGTTTTCTGCGAATTGATGCCACGATAAAGGCAGCAATTACAAGCAGGCAAAGTATCATGCAAAACAATACTAGCAATAACATTTTATTCCCCTGTGATTATTTCCCGTATCTTATTATCTAAAAATGCGCCCGTCTTAACTTTCTAACAAACGGTCGTTTTAAAAACCAAACGTCATTTAAAATGAGTAATTTACAATTTGAAATCATACAGTTTCCAATTGCATAATCCCTTTATTTATAAGCGGTCGGCGCCATCTGACCGTTAAATTTCGAGCAGCCTTCCCCATAAAATAGACACATAGGAAAACCTGTCGCGACAATGCAAAGGTCGTCTGAAAATATCTATGCCTTCACGTCCATCCTGTTTCTCGCCATATTTGAAACAAAAATCGCGCGCCAAGCGTTCAGACGACCTTTTCAGCCCCTTGATACCAACAACCCGCCCAAAAACAAACCGACCGCTGTATCTCGCGGTCGGTTTTTTGGATTTTTTATTATCAAACGTCGTCTGAAACCTTTTTCAGACGACGTTTTACGCTTTACCACATCAAGATTGAAGGTTCCGGCGTCACCTGATAACCCTCCTTGCGCAACTTCTCAATCAAGCCTTGTTCAGACATCAGGTGCATGATGCCTACAGCAAAAACCGTTTTCTTTTTAGCAGATATCTCTTTGATTTTCGGCAGCCAACTTTGATTGCGCTTAATCAGCAAATCGCTGCGTACCCAAGATAAAGCGGGAATAGTATCGGGATACTTTTGAGCAAATTCCTTTTCGAATTCAGTTTGCACCAAAGGTAAATCCTCGAACTTTCCTTTCTCATAGGCATTGAAAAGACGTTTGGTTTCCCGCTCGGCATACTCTTCATTCGTTCTCAATGTCAACATTTTAATCATCAACTTTTCCGGCTGACTGGCAAAAATTTGAGAAAAATCCATCACATCCTCTAAAGCAAGGCGTGTTTTACCGGACTCTTGTGCCGCTTTCGACAGCAAAATATCCACACCTGTCTGGTTGCTGTATTCAGGCGGATAAATACTTAAAGCAAACAGCAACACCGCCCAAGGATGCATGTGGTCGATGTACGGTGCCATCTGAGCCAACTCCGGACTTTTCATAAAGTCCTGTTGCAACAGTTCAAAATTCTTATCGCCCAACTTGGATTTCAAAGAATCTTGACTATAAATTTTTTGCATAAACTCTTGATATTTCGCCATCTCTTCATTATTGAGCTGGGGCAGCATATCGGCCTCGGTAACCAACTGTTCGACAGATGCCAGCAAATTCTTTGCATCTTTAGACAAGGTGGCATTGGGCTTACCGATATGGATGGTACCGACCAAATAAGAATCCGGCTGCCCGGCTTTACTGATTTTCCAAACATTACTGGTTAATTTAGGGGTATCCCAATTCAATTCAGGACGAATAACAACAGAAGCCGCTTTTTCTTGCTTTGCTGCCGGTTTCTCTGAAACCTCCTGTTTACATGCAGACAACGGCACAATCGCCAAACAAACAGCCAACAGAGACAATAATTTATTCATCTTTTTCCTCTTCATCATCATGAAATGTGGCAACAGTATAGTGTATAGGGGGTTAACTTTAAAACAGGCTGGTATGTTAAATAAAATACCCGATTTCATTACCTAATTTAAAAACTATTTTGTCCCTTAACTATCAAACTGCCCTAATAAACAAAATGGCTTCTTTGCACATCCCGAGCGACACCGGCTATTGAGCCGCCAATAAGGAAAAGGTCGTCTGAAACCGCCTGACTGATGATACAATTTCACCTGAATATCCACTTCGGAACACGGTCATGAGTCTCTACGCCATCGCCCACATCATCCACCTCTATTGCGCCATCGCCTTTGTCGGCGGCGTATTTTTCGAAATGCTGGTTTTGTCCGTCATGCACACCGGCCGCGTCTCACGCGAATCGCGCCGCGAAGTCGAACGCGCCATGTCCTACCGCGCCGTCCGCGTTATGCCGCCCGTCGTCATTACGCTTTTCATCAGCGGCATCGTCATGGTATTCAACCGATACCTGCCCTTTTTGAGCCAACCCTTCGCCACCTCATTCGGTACGCTCCTCACCCTCAAAATCCTGTTGGCAGTCAGCGTCCTCGTCCATTTCGCCATCGCCGTCGTCAAAATGGCACGGCGCACCCTGACCGTCGGCTGGTCCAAATACATCCACGCCGTCGTGTTTTCCCATATGCTGTTCATCGTATTTTTTGCCAAAGCCATGTTCTATCTGTCTTGGTAAGCTGTTTTCAGACGACCTATTTACCATCAGAGGTCGTCTGAAAGACAAAGAACGAACACAAAATAACACGCTGACAAATAGCGGCATTTGAAAGCAAAAAATCCGCATAACCCGCAAAACCAATATGACCAAGTCAGCCGCCCTACCCCCTCTTCCTCATCAGCTGGGGCTGATTATTCAAAATTAAAAGGCAACAAGGTTCATATATAGTGGATTAAATTTAAATCAGGACAAGGCGATGAAGCCGCAGACAG
>JUNU01000128.1 GCA_001067655.1 Neisseria lactamica | reverse complement strand
GTACTGTCTGCGGCTTCGTCGCCTTGTCCTGATTTTTGTTAATCCACTATATTTCAGACGACCTTTCACGTCATTCACATGGGGTCGTCTGAAATAGGGAAGATTGCAAAATCATAACATTTCTTCCATTTATATGGAAAATCCGGCGGTGTTTCAGGTAGGCGGATGGCGGGCTGCGTTGCCGTTTGGGGAAGGAAAACGGTTGGAATGGTTTTTATCGTAAGGCGGTTTTGTATTTGCCCGACGTTTCTAATCCGACATTGTTCTTGATAATATAAATAAAAATAATAATTATTCTCTAATTTAGGAAAATATGTTAGGCTGATTTCTTTATTGTGTTAATGACTCAAGACGATGCCTGATATCAGCTCAGCCAACCTCATCACCGCCTTCGGCATCGCCCTCGCCGCCGGATTGTTTACCGTACTGGGCAGCGGGTTGGTGATGTTTTCCAAAACGCCAAACCCGCGCGTATTGTCGTTTGGCTTGGCGTTTGCGGGCGGGGCGATGGTGTATGTGTCGCTGACGGAGATTTTCAACAAATCCAGTGAAGCCTTCGGGCAGGTTTACGACAAAGACAAAGCCTTCGCCGCCGCGACGCTGGCTTTTCTGGCGGGCATGGGATCGATTGCGCTGATTGACCGCCTTGTGCCGAACCCGCATGAAACGCTCGACCCGCACGACCCCGCCTTTCAGGAAAACAAACGCCGCCACATCGCCCGCGTCGGCATGATGGCGGCGTTTGCGATTACCGCGCACAACTTCCCCGAAGGTTTGGCAACGTTTTTCGCCACGCTGGAAAATCCCGCCGTCGGGATGCCGCTGGCGCTTGCGATTGCGATACACAATATTCCCGAAGGCATTTCCATTGCCGCGCCCGTTTATTTCGCCACCCGCAACCGCAAAAAAACCGTCCTCGCCTGCCTCGCTTCAGGGCTTGCCGAACCCTTGGGCGCGGTTTTGGGCTACACCATGCTTAAGCCGTTTTTATCGCCTTTCGTGTTCGGCGCAGTGTTCGGCGTGATTGCGGGCGTGATGGTGTTTCTTGCGTTGGACGAATTGCTGCCCGCCGCCAAGCGTTATTCCGACGGACACGAAACCGTTTACGGGTTGACGTCCGGCATGGCGGTGATTGCCCTGAGTTTGGTGTTGTTTCATTTTTAAATCTGAACTAGACAGGCGCGGCAGAGTCAAAAGCAGTGTCAAGGTCGTCTGAAACTTTAAGCGGGGCGGATTGGCTAAGAAATGCGGATAAATCGAAAAGATAAATAAAGGTAGTAAGTATAATATGCTAAAAATGTATAGGAAATCGCATATTTAAACTGCAAATTAGGCTTTTCGTAACATAAATTTACGAAATTTTATAGGTTTATTATTCAATAGAAATAGAATCTATGTGAAATTAATATCATTATTCTGCTATACTTAAAAACACTTTCTTAGTATTGACTATCCGTTTGGAGAAAAAATGTCCGAAAATTCACCTCTGCAATCCCTTCCTACTACCAACAAACGCATCATCGCCGCGGCTTTGGCGTTCTTTTTAGGTTGCTTCGGAGCGCATAAATTCTATTTGGGCTTAAACAAAGCCGGTATCATCTATTTGGTCCTTGGCGTGGTGGGTATGTTTGTCTATCCTGCTTTGATAGCTGTTATCGTTTTATCTCTCTTCGACGTCTTTAAATACCTGACATCTACGCCGGAAGAATTTGAACAAGTTTATGTTATCGGTAAGAAAGAGTGGTTTTAGGCATTGGCTGATGCCTTTGAATATTGAGCGGAACGATAGCGCGAAGTTTCAAAT
>JUNU01000127.1 GCA_001067655.1 Neisseria lactamica | reverse complement strand
TCTTTGAGCTAAGGCGAGGCAACGCCGTACCGGTTTAAAGTTAATCCACTATAATGGCGTACCGATTTAAAGTTCGCCCCCTAGATTCACTGTACAATACCCCATCCCTTCAATCTTCAGATTGTTGTAAACAAAAGACAGCCTCCTGTTTCCTTTACAATCCATTGAAACTGACACAGCCTGCCAATCCACGCCAAACCGACCGTACCCTCTGCCCATCGCCGCCTGCACCCGGTTGTCGCCTGAACCGATAAGAATTTATCTTATTGTTTATATTTAAAATTTCCAACACATCCAAACCACCATGCCTTTATTGAACTTCCATACCGCACAATATTAAGAGAAAATATAACTAACTGTATTTATTCCATTTACCGCCATTGCAAATAACTACCGATATTCTCGTCATATTATTAACAATAAATTACAGAAAACAGTATAATAACCAACCTAGTCCGTTTTTCTCTTTCATCTTATGACTGCAGTGCCCGACTCTTCTCGTACGCTCTCTGTCAAGCCGGCAAACAGAATGACCGCCGACACAGTCAGCCCTGCACTGCTGCCCCAACAGGCAGCAGGCAATCGGTACGCCGGTACTGCCTATCAAGTCAACAAAATCACCTACGCCTCCGGTCTGACACGCCTGGCAACGGCAACACCCAAGCCGCAGCCCAAACCTGTCGAGTTGACGCCCGAGGAAGAATTCTCGCTATTGCAAAGCCGCGAACAGCAAGGCATCCCGACCGCACACCACTTATCCGCATATGCCCGCTTGGGCGAAGCAGGAATGCTGGAAGCGCAGCACATTCTGATGCGCTTTTACCAAGAGCGAAACGAATCCCAAATGCGCTACTGGGCGCAGCTTGCCTTGGCGCAAAATTCCGCCGAAGCCCAATACTGCCTTGCCTACCGCCACAGCCTGAAGCCTGATTTTGAAAACGCGCTCAAGTTATACCGGCAAGCGGCAGAACAAGGATTTGCCCCCGCACATTGGCAATTGGGGAAAATGTACTACCGCGGCATGGGCGTGAAAGCCGATACTGCTCAAGCCGAAATCCATTTACGGCAGGCAGCGAATGCAGGGTTTATCGCCGCACAAGTTATGTTGGGCGACTTGCTTGCCGCGCAACATCAAACGGAATCCATGATTTGGTATCGGAAAGCCGCCGCAAAAGGCAGCGGAGACGCCGCCGCCGCTTTGGCGCAACACAGCCTGACAGGCAAACTCACCGGACGCGACCCGCTCCAAGCCATGCGCCACACCCGTTTCGCCGCAGACCGCCGCCATCCGGAAGCCTTGCGCATCATGGGCGACCTCTACCGCTACGGACTCGGCGTCAAAGCCGACCCGCACGCAGCGCACGACTATTACCACCGCGCCGCAACACTCGGCTGCGCCACCGCCATCCAAAAGCTGCTCAGCGATGCCGCGCTGCACAATCCCCAGCAGTATGAACAAATTAGGGAAGCTGCACTGTTTTTCCAAAAAACGGAACAAACCTTCCGCGATGCCGAAGCATGTCATTACGGCATAGGAACAGCAGTGGATTACGACCGCGCCAGAAAACTGTATTTGGAAGCCGCCGAGTTCCATCACAAAAATGCTGCCGCCGCATTGGGCAAATTGTATTATTACGGACAAGGCGTTGAGACCGATTTCCAATCTGCCGCCTATTGGTTTGAAATCGCGGCGGAACAAGGCCATACCGAAGCGCAATACTATTTGGCACGACTCTATTACCACGGGCAAGGCGTCTCCAGCCACATCCCTACCGCCTGCCGCTGGTTGCAGGCAGCCATCAGCGGCTGCTATGAAAATCCCGATGCCTTGCGCCCCCTACTGGCAAAATGGCAGAAAGAAGCAAGCCTTTAAACCCGACGGCAGCCCGCTATAAAATCCAAACTGATAAAACAAATGGCTCTAGACCAACAGAAATACTCTGTTAGACTAGAGCCAATCGTTTTCAGACGACCCCTCCCTGACAAACCGACATCAGGCAGCGAAACCATCAACCTTACTGCACCACCCCATCCGAGGAAACTCTATGCGCGCCGTTATTCAAAAAGTAAGCCATGCCCAAGTTGACGTCCTGAGCGAAGGATGCCGCGAAACCAGCGGCAAAATCAGTCACGGCTTTCTGATTCTTTTAGGCATTACACACGATGACAACGAAACCGATGCCTCTTATATCGCCGACAAGATAGCCAATCTGCGCATTTTTGAAGATGAAGCCGGAAAATTGAATCTGTCGCTTAAAGACACTGGTGGCTCAGTCTTGCTCGTTTCACAATTCACCCTCTACGCTGATGCGCGTAGCGGCCGCCGTCCCTCTTTTTCCGCAGCCGCCCCCGCCCAACAGGCAGAATCCCTGTATCAACGCACCACAGAATTATTGCGCACCCACGGTCTGACGGTAGAAACCGGCCGCTTCCAAACCCATATGCAGATTTCACTCTGCAACGACGGCCCCGTTACCTTGTTGCTGGATTCCAAAAAACTGTTTTAAAACAAACACAATTAACCGCATGTTGACCAAAATTCAGATAAGACAACAAAGGCTTAGGGCAAAAAATATAGTGGATTAACTTTAAACCAGTACGGCGTTGCCTCGCCTTAGCTCAA
>JUNU01000126.1 GCA_001067655.1 Neisseria lactamica | reverse complement strand
TAGTACGGCAAGGCGAGGTAACGCCGTACTGGTTTAAAGTTAATCCACTATACATCGGGTTTTCAGACGACCTTTGTGTGTTCATCATTTTCGTGGGCAGAGTCCACGCCACGGAGCTTGCGTTGCCAAAAAACTTTGTAGCGTGGGCTTCGCCCACGAGCCACTTAAGATTTCAGACGACCTGTCCGCCCATTATTTCCGTGGGTAGAACCCACGCTACGGATACCGTGCCAACCAAAACCGATACGCAGTCCAAACATGAAAGGTCGTCTGAAAACCTACATCGAGTTTTCAGACGACCTCTGTGCCTATTGTTTTCGTGGACAAAGTCCACGCTACGGCTACGGCGTAAGTGTTGTCAACAGGCTATGTAGCGTGGGCTATGCCCACGAGCCATTGGAGATTCCAGCAAACCGCCTAAAATCCCAGACGCAAAAAAAGCAGACCCATCAGGTTTGCTTTCAATCTTTCCGATTAATCCAGATTCAAAACGGCGGAGGTGTAAACATCCTGCACGTCGTCCAAATCTTCCAGCGCGTCAATCAGTTTCTGCATTTTGACGGCATCGTCGCCGGAGAGTTCGGTTTCGTTTTGGGCGCGCATGGTAACGTCGCCGTCAACGGATTTGTAGCCTGCGGTTTCCAATGCCGCTTTCACGCCCGCCCAATCATTCGGGGCGGTGATGACTTCGATGGAGCCGTCGTCGTTGGCAATCACGTCTTCCGCACCGGCTTCCAGAGCGGCTTCCATCAGCGCATCTTCGTCAACGCCGGGTTCGAACACCAAATAACCTTGATGCACGAAGTTGAACGCTACGCAGCCGTCGGTGCCTAAGTTGCCGCCATTTTTGGTGAACGCATGGCGCACGTCGGCGACGGTGCGGGTTTTGTTGTCGGTCAGACAGTCCACCATCAGCGCCGCGCCGCCGATGCCGTAGCCTTCGTAGCGCAATTCGATGTATTCCACGCCTTCCAAGTTGCCCGTACCTTTGTCGATGGCGCGTTGTACGTTGTCTTTGGGCATATTGTTTTCAGCGGCTTTTTCCAAAGCCAGGCGCAGGCGCGGGTTGGCGCCGGGGTCGCCGCCGCCCATGCGGGCTGCAACGGTGATTTCTTTAATCAAACGGGTGAAGATTTTGCCGCGTTTGGCATCTTGACGGGCTTTTTTATGCTGGATATTTGCCCACTTACTATGACCTGCCATATGGATTCCTTTCGATTTTCCGCCTTATCCGGCGGGCTCTTGCTCATTTTCAAAGGGCGCATTTTAACATAGGTTGAATATACCTAAAATATTCAGACGACCCTGCATTCTGCCTAAAAGGTCGTCTGAAAACGCCGATAGCGCCCGACAAACGCAAAAATCTTGTCTTTGCCCAAACCTGATTCTTTTTTTCGTTTGCCTCACAAAAGGTTTACGGTATCATGCAGACCTGCTTCAGGATTGTTGACAACTTGGGGCAAAACGGACGAAGCCGGCCTGCTCGCCGCACCGTCCGACACAACGGCATTCGACGGAGTAACCGCCGCAGAATGTCGTCATCTGTTCATTTTTCAATATAAGGTTTGTAATTATGGAAGAAACATTGTCTGCACTGGTGGGCGCAGTCAATCTGATTCTGTGGGATTACATGCTGATTTACGCCCTTTTGGGCATCGGCCTGTTTTTCACACTCTATCTAGGCGCGCCGCAGATTACCAAATTGGGGGCGGGGTTTAAATCCGTTTTCGGCGGTTTGTTTTCCAAAAAAGACAAAGATGATAAATCTTTGTCGCAATTCCAAGCACTCGCTGTCGCTGTCTCCGCGCAAATCGGCACGGGCAACGTCGCTGGCGTGGCAACCGCCATTACCGCAGGCGGGCCGGGTGCGATTTTTTGGATGTGGCTTTCCGCCGTTTTGGGGATGTCCACGATTTTCGCCGAAGCCCTGCTCGCGCAAAAATACCGCGTCGTCAGCCACGGCAAATACATCGGCGGCCCCGCGTTCTACATCACGCACGGCCTGACCCCGAAAATCGGGCGCGGCGCGGCGCGTTTCTTATCGGGCTTCTTCTCCATCGCCCTGATTATCGCGCTGGGCTTTATCGGCAACGCCACGCAGGCGAACTCCATCGCCTCCTCCGTTACCATCGCCTTTAACGTACCGGCATTGGCAGTGGGCATCGCCCTCGCCGTCCTCGCGGGCATGATCATCGTCGGCGGCGTCAACCGCATCGCCAACATCGCCCAATTCGTCGTGCCGTTTATGGCGATTATCTATATCTTGTGTGCCGTCGTTATCCTGTTCAAATTCTCCGACCACATCATACCGATGTTCAACCACATCTTTACTGCCGCCTTCAATCCCGAAGCCGTATTAGGCGGCGCAGCGGGTATCGGTATGCGTGAAGCCGTCCGTTTCGGCGTGGCACGCGGGCTGTTCTCGAACGAAGCGGGTATGGGTTCGACACCGCACGCACACGCTACCGCCGACGTGAACCACCCTGTTCAACAAGGCTTGGCGGCATTTATCGGCGTGTTCATCGACACCATATTGGTCTGCACCGCCACCGCGCTGATTATCCTCCTGACCGATGCCAACCTTTCCGGTGAACAAGGCGCGGCAGTGACCCAATTCGCCTTCAGCAAAGCCTTCCCCGGCTTCGGTTCGCAACTGCTCGCCGTCTGCCTGACCTTCTTCGCCTTCACCACCATCATCGGCTGGTACTACTTTGGCGAGTCCAACATCCGCTTCCTCTTCAGAGGAAAACACTTGGGCATTTACCGCGCGCTCGTGCTGCTGGCTATCGTATTGGGTACCTTGGGCAAAGTCGATTTGGTTTGGAGCTTGTCAGATATGTTCAACGGCTTCATGGTCATCCCAAACTTAATCGCCCTATTCCTCTTGCGCAAGGAAATCCGCGCCGTTTACGACGATTATCTGGTGCAGAAAAAAGCCGGCAAAGACTTGTCCTACCAATATGAATTCCACGAATTCCACGACAAGGCTTAATCCGCCATCGTGAAAAGGTCGTCTGAAAATTTTCAGACGACCTTTTTTATCCCCTAATCATTGAACCGATTAGTGTTTTTTTGTACAATCCCCGCCATCTCAACCTTTTCTCAGGCCGTCGCAAAAGCGGCCTGAACCTTTTTGCAAAGAAAGCCCATGTCCCAAGAAATCCTCGACCAAGTGCGCCGCCGCCGCACGTTTGCCATCATCTCCCACCCCGACGCGGGTAAAACCACGCTGACTGAAAAACTCTTGCTGTTTTCAGGCGCGATTCAAAGCGCGGGTACGGTAAAAGGCAAGAAAACCGGTAAATTCGCCACCTCTGACTGGATGGAAATCGAGAAGCAGCGCGGCATTTCCGTGGCATCAAGCGTGATGCAGTTCGACTACAAAGACCACACCGTCAACCTCTTGGACACGCCGGGACACCAGGACTTCTCCGAAGACACCTACCGCGTTTTGACCGCCGTTGACAGCGCATTGATGGTCATCGACGCGGCAAAAGGCGTGGAAGCGCAAACCATCAAACTCTTGAACGTCTGCCGCCTGCGCAATACGCCGATTGTGACGTTCATGAACAAATACGATCGCGAAGTGCGCGATTCTTTGGAATTGCTGGACGAAGTGGAAAATATTTTAAAAATCCGCTGCGCGCCCGTCACTTGGCCGATCGGCATGGGCAAAAACTTCAAAGGCGTGTACCACATCCTGAATGACGAAATCTATCTCTTCGACGCAGGTGGCGAACGCCTGCCGCACGAGTTCGACATCATCAAAGGCATCAATAATCCCGAATTGGAACAACGCTTTCCGCTGGAAATCCAGCAGCTGCGCGACGAAATCGAATTGGTGCAGGCGGCTTCCAACGAATTTAATCTCGACGAATTTCTCGCCGGCGAACTCACGCCCGTGTTCTTCGGCTCGGCGATTAACAACTTCGGTATTCAGGAAATCCTCAATTCATTGATTGACTGGGCGCCCGCACCGAAACCGCGCGACGCGACCGTACGCATGGTCGAGCCGGACGAGCCGAAGTTTTCCGGATTTATCTTTAAAATCCAAGCCAATATGGACCCGAAACACCGCGACCGCATCGCCTTTTTGCGCGTTTGCTCCGGCAAATTCGAGCGCGGCATGAAGATGAAACACCTGCGCATCAACCGCGAAATCGCCGCCTCCAGCGTGGTCACGTTCATGTCGCACGACCGTGAGCTGGTGGAAGAAGCCTACGCAGGCGACATCATCGGCATCCCGAACCACGGCAACATCCAAATCGGCGACAGCTTCTCCGAAGGCGAACAACTGGCGTTCACCGGCATCCCCTTCTTCGCACCCGAACTGTTCCGCAGCGTCCGCATCAAAAACCCGCTGAAAATCAAGCAGCTGCAAAAAGGTTTGCAACAACTCGGCGAAGAAGGTGCGGTTCAAGTATTCAAACCGATGAGCGGCGCAGATTTGATTTTGGGCGCGGTCGGCGTGTTGCAGTTTGAAGTCGTTACCTCGCGCCTCGCCAATGAATACGGCGTGGAAGCCATGTTTGATAACGCATCCATCTGGTCGGCGCGCTGGGTATCGTGCGAAGACAAGAAAAAACTGGCGGAGTTTGAAAAAGCCAATGCAGGCAATCTCGCCATCGACGCAGGCGGCAATCTCGCCTACCTCGCCCCCAACCGCGTGAATTTGGGACTCACGCAGGAACGCTGGCCGGACATCGTGTTCCACGAAACGCGCGAGCATTCGGTGAAGCTGTAATGGATTAAAAAAGGTCGTCTGAAACCCTGACAGGACAGACGATTAGAATCTTTTTTATGCAATCTACGTCTATGATTTGAAGGAATGTTGATGAAAAAACAAATTGTATTGGCTGTTGCCCTGCTTCTGACCACTGCTGCCGCAAATGCCGGCGGAGCCAAACTCTCCTGCGGTAAACAGAAATGGGATGGAACAGAATTAGGCGTAACCAAATGCCGTTATTCAGGTAACTCTTTATCTGACGCTTATACTGCTGCTTTAAAAAAAGAGGGGGGAAACGGAGTACTGCCCAAAACCCTGCCAACCCGTAATATGAAACGTCAAATAAACGAAGAAACGGAAACCTCCATTCAATGGACCGGCAAAAAAATAGTCAATGTTTGCGTAAATAGCGAGGGATTCGATTGTTTCGAATTGAAACAGCAAAAAGATCATGTGGATGTTACATTTACAGTCGCAACACCATAAATCTCGGTTTGGGTCGTCTGAAAACTCAGTATGGCAACGAGCATGGATACCTGATACAGCCGACCAATTTTGCCTAATTCGGAGAAAATCATGCAAAAACTGCTTTTAGCGGCAGTATTCATGGCAAGCATGCAATTTGCTGCCGCCGAACGCGCACCCATAGCAATTCCTAAAAAAGTACAGGAAGCCATCAATGAAGATAAACAAACCTGCCGTGAAATGGGAGGAAAATTCTCTGTTGGTCAGGCTTTGGATATTATCGATTTAAATAACGACAGTTATCATGATTTTGTCTACGACATGAGCAAGGTCACCTGCGCCAACGCACCCGATCTGGGTGGCTCCGGCGGCTGGGCGGTCACTGTTTTTGCAGGTCAACCGGATGGTTCTGCCAAACAGGCATTTCTTCATGGCGCAGTCGGAACAAAAATCATCGGCAACAAACTTTATTTAGGTGTAGGTGGAGAGCTGTGCGGCGAAGACACACGCGGTAAAGTACGCGCACAATATCAAAATTGTATCCGTCCGCTACAATGGAATGCACGCAAGAAAGTGTTTGAGTTTGCGCCCGTCTCACAGAAAAAACCTTTCCCAAAAAGCTTACAACGTTAAGGAAAAAGTAAATCAGTCGGTCGTCTGAAACCCGTAAACTGCACCTTCACAAAGGTGCAGTTTTTTATCCCTGCCTGCAACTAGGTGCTTCATCTTTTTAGGTATAGTGGATTAACTTTAAACCAGTACGGCGTTGCCTCGCCTTAGCTCAA
>JUNU01000125.1 GCA_001067655.1 Neisseria lactamica | reverse complement strand
CGGCGTCTTTTTTGGGGACGGGCTGTCCGCCCAGCTGCGCCATCAGTTTGGCGGTGAGGGAGGCGTCGTCGCCGAATTCGCGCTGCTCGACCAGTTCGTGGAAAAGCAGCCTGCACTTTTTCAGGTAGCCTGACATGCGGGCTACTGCTTGCTGGGCGATAAGTTGGCCGCTTTCGTTGTGGTTGAGGCAGGTAAGGGTAAGCGTATAGGGAAAGGTCGTTTGAAGGTTATTTCAGACGACCTTGATATTTTGTTGGGTCTCGACCCAACCTACGCTTGCTAAGCGGCGGGCTTTGTCGTAGTGGTAGCCGAAGGTATGGCCCAGCGCATTGGTACGTCGGGTCGGCAGACCATCTTGGCCGTATTCGTAGGCGCTTTGGGCTAAGATTGTTAAAGAATAAATGGTTCAGACGACCTCGAAAAAGGATTGAGGTCGTC
>JUNU01000124.1 GCA_001067655.1 Neisseria lactamica | reverse complement strand
ACTGTCTGCGGCTTCGTCGCCTTGTCCTGATTTAAAGTTAATCCACTATATCAATCCCCTGCGGCGGCGTCACGTTTCGGGCTTTCTGAATTTCTGTTTTTACTTTTTGATTTAAGAAAATCGGCTCACAAGGAGGCACAATGAAGCCAGTAAACATCGGTCTTTTAGGTTTAGGTACGGTCGGCGGCGGTACGGCTGCCGTGTTGCAGGACAATGCGGCGGAAATCAGCCGCCGCTTGGGACGCGAAGTGCGCATCAGTGCCGTATGCGACTTGAGCGAAGAAAAAGCCCGCCAAATCTGCCCGTCCGCAGCCTTTGTCAAAGACCCGTTCGAACTGGTCGCGCGTGAAGACGTCGATGTCGTCGTCGAATTGTTCGGCGGTACCGGCATCGCCAAAGATGCAGTGTTGAAAGCCATTGAAAACGGTAAACACATCGTTACCGCCAACAAAAAACTGCTCGCCGAATACGGCAACGAAATCTTTCCGCTGGCGGAAGAAAAAAATGTCATGGTGCAATTTGAAGCGGCTGTGGCGGGCGGCATCCCGATTATCAAAGCCCTGCGCGAAGGCCTCGCCGCCAACCGCATCCGCAGCATCGCCGGTATCATCAACGGCACCAGCAACTTCATCCTCTCCGAAATGCGCGAAAAAGGCAGCGCGTTTGCCGACGTATTGAAAGAAGCGCAGGCATTGGGCTACGCCGAAGCCGACCCGACCTTCGACATCGAAGGCAACGACGCAGGCCATAAAATCACCATCATGAGCGCGCTGGCATTCGGTACGCCGATGAACTTCTCCGCCTGCTACCTCGAAGGCATCAGCAAACTCGACAGCCGCGACATCAAATACGCCGAAGAACTCGGCTACCGCATCAAACTTCTGGGCATCACCCGCAAAACCGACAAAGGCATCGAATTGCGCGTCCATCCGACCCTGATTCCCGAAAGCCGTCTCTTGGCAAACGTCAACGGCGTGATGAATGCCGTGCGCGTCAATGCCGATATGGTTGGCGAAACCTTATACTACGGCGCGGGCGCAGGCGCATTGCCGACTGCTTCCGCCGTGGTTGCCGACATCATCGACATCGCCCGCCTGATTGAAGCGAATACCGACCACCGCGTACCGCATCTGGCGTTCCAACCCACACAAGTCCAAGCGCAAACCATCCTGCCTATGGACGAAATCACCAGCAGCTACTACCTGCGCGTCCAAGCCAAAGACGAACCGGGTACGCTGGGACAAATCGCCGCGCTGTTGGCAAAAGAAAACGTGTCCATCGAAGCCTTAATCCAAAAAGGCGTAATCGATCAAACCACCGCCGAAATCGTGATTCTGACCCACAGTACGGTCGAGAAAAACGTCAAACGCGCCATTGCCGCCATCGAAGCATTAAGCTGCGTGGAAAAACCGATCACCATGATCCGTATGGAAAGCCTGCATGACTGAGCCGAAAAACGAAATGTCCGCCGAAGAGCAAGCCGCGGCGCGTAAAAAAGCGAAAGCCAAAATCCGTACCATCCGCATTTGGGCGTGGGTCATTTTGGCATTGCTTGCCGCAACCGCCCTGCTCTCCCAATGCGCCATGTCCAAACCGCAGGCGAAGCAGAACATCTTTGAGTCTTGCGTGAAAAACATCCCCTTTGCCGAAAAATGGCAAAACGATTTGAAAGAAAGGGGTTTGGATTCAAACAACAGCAAACTCGCCGCCGATTACTGCACCTGTATGTGGGACAAGCCTTTGGACAAACTTTCCGAAGAGCAAATCCGTTCATTGGGCAAACTCAGCCCGCAAGAGCAGCTCGACCTGCTCGGCGGCGCGCAAGCGTTTGAAGATCGCGACAAGCAGTGTGTGGCAGATTTGAAGGCGGAATAATCTGGTTTTGACAACGCAAAAAGGTCGTCTGAAAAACTCCGTTTGGTGTTTTTCAGACGACCTTTTTATTCATAAGGGATTTACTGCAAATCGGGATGGAACAACAAAACTAAGCTTGGACAATCGGCTTCTTCTCTTCCAACCAAGCCTTCAGTTTTTCCTCATCCAAAAACCAATGGCAGATTTCTTCGTCCCCATCCAATAAGACGGGGACAAGTTCGTTATATTTTTCTTCTAAAACAGGATCTTCATCGACATCAAAAATCTCCAGCTCGAAACCGAATACCTCTTGATACGGCTTGAGCTGCTCACGCATTTTGTGACAGAGACTGCAATATTCTCGAAACATCAGGGTCAGCTTCATGGCGGATGCTTTGCGGTGTGGTAAATGAAAAACGGATTGTAAGATAAAGGCTGCCGTCAATGCAAAGGTCGTCTGAAACCTTGGATTTCGGTTTCAGACGACCTTTTGTAATGCTTTAGATAAGATTAGGATTGCACATTAATACCGGCGGTAACGGTCGTTTGGGCATTGTTGGCATTCAGGAAAGAAGCCGCCAACTCACCGCAGCAGCCGCAACAGGTAGCGACGCCCAATTGAGCCTGCAAATCGCTCATGGTACTGGCACCGGCTGCGATGGTTTCTTTGATGTCGTGGTCGGTAATGGCGTTGCAAATGCAGACAAACATAATGTGCTCCGTGTTTTTTTTCGCTCAGTATTGATAGTGTGTTTTATTCTTAAACGTGAATATAAATAAAAACAGTTTGCATTGCAAGATCGGTTCGAACGGTTTTATTTGGTAATTTTCTATTGATTTTCTGGTTTCGATTGATTCAATAGATTGGAACCATATTCTAAAAACAGCAAAGCCGCGCACGTCATAACATTTCACAACAAATAAAAAAATACAGGCTGCGCAACGGCAAGCCTGTACTTTTTATCTTTTCATTTTGCAATACCGCTATTTCCCTTTCACATCAATCACCCACACTTCCGACTGCGAACCCAAGCGCAGCGGAATCCCCCAGAAACCGTAGCCGGACGTAACAAAAAAGTGTCTTCCGCCGATTTCCTCGTAGCCGTAGGCAAGGCGGTAGAGCGTACGCACAATCAGGTTTGCCGGCGCAATTTGACCGTTGTGCACATGACCGGAAACTTGAACATCAATAGGCAGCGTGGCGTGCGCCTCGACTTCGGTCGGGCGGTGGTCCATCAGTAAAACGGGCTGGTCGGTATTGTGGTTTTCCAGCAACTGCGCGACAGACGGACGGTCGTGGTCCAAGTCATCATTGCGGCCGACGAGCAGGAACGCATCGTGTTGCAACACTTGGTTGCCGAGTACGGTAATGCCCGCCGCTTCAAGGTCATGGCGGATGCGCGCGCTGTCGCCGAACATATCGTGATTGCCCAAAGTTGCGTAAACACCCAGCGGCGCTTTCAGACGACCCAGGTGCGGCTGCATATTCTCTTTGCGGTAGGCATCGACGTTGTCGTCCATCAAATCGCCCGGCAACAGGATTAAATCGACTTTTTCACGGTTCATAATGTCCACCAGCTTATCCAGTTGCCGCGCGCCGAACAAAATCCCCAAGTGCAGGTCGCTTGCCACGCCGATACGCAGCGGTTTGTCCATTTTCTTATCGATTACAACAGTCTGATGACGGACGACAGGCGTATAAGCGTTGTACAGCCCCAAGCCGACCAAGCCGAACACAAACAGAGGCGCAAACAGCCGCAGGCTGCGCGACAGCGACCGGCTTGCCACGAATTTGCGCAGCAGCAGAAACAGGATAAACGTCGCCAGTGCCGCATACATCACAAACAGCAGCAACACCATCCAAAACGCCATCATGCGGAACATAAAATGTCCCAATTCCAACAAAAGCCCCACCAACAGACCGTTGGTCACGAAATACGACACCCCCATCAGCCAATGCCTGCCCACCTTGCCAACCACCGGCGCGAACAGCCATTGCAACGAATGCCCCAGCCCAAAGGTAAAAAGCTGGAGCAATACAATCATTATCAGAAACATCGTGCCAAACATAAAGCGAACCTGTTGAAAATCAAAACACAAACGGCGGATTCTATCATAATCGCCCTTTCAGACGAGGTCGTCTGAAAACCTTAAGTGCTATAATACCGCCTGAAAAATCCAATAAACTGAAAAGGAAACACAATGCCCCGACCGCAAACCGCCATCATCCCCGACCACGCCCAAGCCGGCATATTCATCGAAGCCGATATCCGCGACGGTCGCTACGACGACATCAAAACCGCCTGCCGAAGCTCGCTTGAAGCCTTGGCGAAGCTGAAAACCCGCTTTCCCGAAGATATTTTAGGCATGACCATCGCCTTCGGCAGCGACGCATGGAAAGCGTTCGGACACGCAGAAGAAGGCGGCGAAATCAAGCCCTTCCCCGTCATGGGCAACGGTCTTGCGCCCTCAACCCAACACGATATCTACATCCACATCCAAGCCTGCCGCCAAAAAGCCGCCTTCGCGCTCGCCCAATCCGTCTTTGCCGCGTTCGGCGACAGCATCAGCATCGCCACCGAGGAACACGGTTTGCGCCTGTATGAAGACCGCGGACTGGACGGCTTTGTCGATGGAACTGAAAACCCGCAAGGCGATGAAAACGTCCGCAATGTCGCCATTATTCCCGAAGGTCGACCCGATGCCGGCGGCAGCTACGTCCTGCTGCAAAAATACCTACACAACCTGAAAAAATGGGATGCCGTCCCCGTTGCCGAACAAGAAGCCAGCGTTGGCCGCAGCAAAGAAACCAACGAAGAATTCAGCAAAGACGTGCGCCTACCTGATTCGCATTTGGGCCGTGTCAACCTGAAAGAAAACGGCGTGGGTCTGAAAATCGTCCGCCGCAGTCTGCCCTTCGGCAAACTCAGCGGCGAACACGGCTTGATGTTCACTGCCTACTGCCACACCCTGCACAACATCGAAGTACAGCTTTTGCACATGTTCGGCGATGCCGACGGCAAAACCGACCTGCTGCTCAAGCATCTTTCCACCGCCGTTTCCGGCGCATATTACTACGCCCCTTCGGTCGAGCGTTTGCAGGATTTGTAAACCGGCGTTGCCGATGTGAAATATTGAAATCCTAAAATAAAAGGTCGTCTGAAAACTTGAAATTCAGGTTTTCAGACGACCTTTTTCATGACGTTTGTAGGAAATTCAATTATTATCCCCACCTAATTTCAAAACTAATAATAAAAAGGGAAACAGTTTTGCTGAAATATTATGGATTGCCGTTTTGGGCAGTCGGCGTCATCGCTTCGTTCGCTTTGCCGTTTGTACCGCATTGGGGCGTGTGGCTGGCGGCGGCATTGGTTTTGCTGGCGGCTTCGCGGCGGTTTGCGGCGGCAGGAATGATGCTGTGTGTCCTGCTTGGCGCTGCTTACGGCGTGTTTCGGACGGAAGCGGCTTTGTCGTCGCAATGGCCGCTGAACGGGGCTTCGGAGTCGGTGTTGACGGTTGAAGTCGCGGATATGCCGCGCGGTGACGGGCGACGGGTGCAGTTTGCGGCGAAGGCGTGGACGGAGGATGGGCGGCAGTTTGATTTATTACTGTCGGATTATCAGAAACGCGATTGGGCGGTGGGCAGCCGCTGGAAGGTGTCGGCACGGCTCAAGCCGGTTATCGGCGAAGTGAACCTGCGCGGGTTGAACCGCGAGGCTTGGGCGTTGACAAACGGTTTGGATGGCGCGGGTACGCTGGGCAAAGGCAGGAGCTTGGTTCGCGAGGGCGGCGGTATCGGCTTGGCGGTGTGGCGCGATGCGGTCAGCCGCCGTTGGCAGGCTGTCGAGGCGGACAGTCCGGATCTTGCCGACGGTATCGGTCTGATACGGGCTTTGAGCATAGGCGAACAATCGGCATTGAGGCCCGAACTGTGGCAGGCGTTCCGACCTTTGGGCTTGACGCACTTGGTCAGCATTTCGGGGCTGCACGTTACGATGGTGGCTGTTTTGGCGGGTTGGCTGGTCAAACTGATTTTCAGACGACTGCCTTGGATACCGGCAAAACCGCGCGTGTGGATTTTGGCGGGCGGCGTGGCAGGGGCTTTGTTTTATGCGCTGCTGGCGGGCTTTTCCGTACCGACGCAGCGCAGCGTCTTGATGTTGGCGGCGTTTGCCTGGGCTTGGTGGCGCGGCAGCCTGTCTTCGGGCTGGACGGCGTGGTGGCAGGCTTTGGCGGTGGTGTTGCTGCTCGATCCGTTGGCGGTTTTGGGCGTGGGCACTTGGCTGTCGTTCGGCTTGGTCGCCGCCTTGATTTGGGCTTCGGCAGGTCGTCTGAAAGAACGCGGCTGGCGTTTGGCTGTACGCGGACAATGGGCGGCGACGGTTTTGTCAGTGGTATTGTTGGGCTATATTTTTGCGTCCTTGCCCATCATCAGTCCTTTGGTCAATGCGGCGATGATTCCTTGGTTTTCTTGGGTTTTGACACCTTTGGCGTTGCTGGGGTCGGTGTTGCCGTTCGCGCCTTTGCAATGGGCGGCGGCAGGTTTGGCGGAATACACTTTGCGCGGCTTGGTTTGGCTGGCGGAGGTATCGCCTGAATTTGCCGTAGCCGCCGCGCCTGTGCCGCTCTTGGTTTTGGCTTTTGCGGCGGCTTTGCTGTGGCTGTTGCCGCGCGGACTGGGGCTGCGGTCTTGGGCGTGTTTGGTGTTGGCTGGATTTGTGTTTTACCGCCCCGAACGACTGGACGACGGGTTGGCGCGGATTACCGTGATGGACGCGGGACAGGGTTTGTCGGTATGGGTACAGACGCGCGACCGCAACCTGCTGTTTGACACAGGTACGGCGCAGGCGGCGCAAACAGGTATCGTGCCAAGCCTGAACGCCATGGGCGTGCGCCGTTTGGACAAGCTGATACTGTCGCATCACGACAGCGACCACGACGGCGGTTTGGATGCCGTTTCCGATATTGAAATCGGCGAAACGTTGGCGGGGCAGCCTGAGTTTTATCCGAACGCAAAATTTTGTGCCGAAGCGCAATGGCAATGGGACGGTGTGGATTTCGAGTTATTGAGGTCGTCTGAAAACCCGGGCGGCGAAGACAATGACCGAAGCTGCGTCTTGCGCGTCGTTTCTGACGGACAGGCTTTGCTGGTTACGGGTGATTTGGGCGTGAAGGGCGAAGCAGAACTGGTAGAACGCTACGGCAGCTCGCTGTACAGCCAAGTTTTGATATTGGGACACCACGGCAGCAATACGGCTTCATCCGGCGGCTTCCTCAACACAGTCGCCCCCAAATACGCCGTCGCTTCCAGCGGCTATGCCAACGCTTACAAACACCCTACCCCCGCCGTGCAAACCCGCGTCCGCGCACACGGCGCGACTTTGTTGCGGACGGACTTGTCGGGTGCATTGGTATTTGAGCTGGGCGGCGATGAAATTTTTAAAGGTCGTCTGAAAAAGGATAAGTTTTATTGGCAGAAAAAGCCGTTTGAGTAAATGTGTTCGCTGTATGGAAGAAATGGATTTTCAGACGACCCCGAAGCATGATGCAGCAAAAATATAGTTATCCTTGCTTTATGTGAATCCAGTTGTGGATATATCGGATTACTTTTTGATACTAAAAGGAAAAATAATACTGCCCAAAAAACAGGCAATGGCAAAATAGCGTTTTCAGACGACCTGATTAGCGCGATTGCGATCATCCGATTTTATTTGCCGTCGCCCAAATGGCGGCGGTAAAACCGGTCGATATCCGCTATCGCCTTTTCATCATTCGGCCTCAAATCAATTTTCAAATCGGCAAGCCGTATCAGCATCAGGTCTTCTTGTTCCGCCACCGCGCAGCTGACTTCCCCGCTGCTGCGCAGATGCGCGATGAGTTCGTCCAACTGCCGCAGGGCGTTTTCGTAGGCGGCGTTTTGTTTGTCTTCTGCCATATGGATTCCGTTTCTCATAGACAATAAAAAATGGCGGGGAATCAATCCCGCCATTATTCTACGGCATAAGCCGCACGTTTAATTAAGCAGCCTGAATGTTAGCAGCTTGTTTGCCTTTAGGGCCGGTGGTTACGTCGAAAGACACGCGTTGGCCTTCTTTCAGGGTTTTGAAACCTTCCATGTTGATCGCTGAGAAGTGAGCGAACAGATCTTCGCCGCCTTCGTCAGGAGTGATGAAACCAAAACCTTTAGCGTCGTTAAACCATTTTACGATACCGGTTGCCATTAGAAACTTCCTATACTTAAAAATTAACAAAATCAGCAAAATAAGGCATACAGCAAACTTAAACGTTCAGCGTTTCTCCCTAGCTTTATATACTTGGTCGAGTGCCAGCTTCTGCTTAACCGTCTTTTTACATTTGTTAAGCCAAAACGTCAAGCCATACAAGGAAAAAAGTGCGAAAATGGCGGAAACCGACCAAAATACAACAGAAATCGAAATAAACCTTATAATCACTATATTTATAGATTCATTTGATATCAAACCTTTCACAAGGTCGTCTGAAAACAAATCCTCTTCCACAAAGCCAAAATATTTATGAACAACCCAAACACACATCACGAATCCGATACACTTTTAAGCGACCAAAAAACCGCCCCGCCGAAACGTTACGGCGTGTTTTTGCTGAACGACGATTACACCACGATGGAATTTGTCGTCGAAATCCTGACCGAAATCTTCATGCTCGGACAGGAGCAGGCGGTGGCGGTGATGCTGTTGGTTCATCACGAAGGCAAAGGCTTGTGCGGCACTTACACACGGGACATCGCCCAAACCAAGCAGCAGCAGGTCATGCAGCGGGCAAAAGCCGAAGGGCATCCGCTGCAATGTATTGTCGAGGAGATTTAATATGCTTTCACCCGAATTGGAACAGATTTTGCAGCAGCTTTACCGCGAGGCGCGTAAGGCTCATTATGAATTTATCAGCCTCGAGCATCTGCTTTTGGTGTTAATCGAAGAAGATGCCTCCGTCCCCAACGTCCTCAAGCTCTGCGGCGCGGATTTGAAAGTGTTGTCCGAACAGCTGGCCGCCAGCGTTGCCGAAAATACCCCGCAGATTCCCGACCATCTTTTAGACACGGTCGAAACCCAGCCCACGCTCGGCTTCCAACGCGTCATCCAGCGGGCGATGGTGCATACCCAATCGGCGGGCAAAGGCTTGGTCGAGCCTTTGGACGTTTTGGTGGCGCTGATGAGCGAAACCGACAGCCATGCCGTCTATTTCCTCAAACTGCAATCGGTTACGCGTTTTGAAGTTTTGCGCTGCATTGCCCACGGCGCAACCGAAGACGACGAACACAAAGGCTTTTCAGACGACCCCGACAATGATTCAGACGACCCCGTCGAATCGAAAAGCGGCTCGTTGTCAGACTACACCGTCAACCTCAACGCCGAAGTCAAAGCCGGCCGCATCGACCCCTTAATCGGCAGAAAACACGAAATGGAACGGCTGGTACAAATCCTGTGCCGCCGCCGCAAAAACAATCCGCTTTTGGTCGGCGAAGCAGGCGTGGGCAAAACCGCGCTGGCAGAAGGCTTGGCGCATCAAATCGTCAACGGCGACATTCCCGACGCGCTTAAAGATGCCGAAGTGTACGCGCTGGATATGGGTTCGCTTTTGGCGGGTACGAAATACCGCGGCGACTTTGAAGCGCGGGTCAAATCCGTCTTGAAACAGCTCGAAAAAATCCCGCACGCCATTTTGTTTATCGACGAAATCCACACCATCATCGGCGCGGGCAGCACCAGCGGCGGCACGATGGACGCATCTAACCTGCTCAAACCCGCGCTGGCGAAAGGCTCGCTGCGCTGCATCGGCGCGACCACCTACGACGAATACCGCACCATTTTTGACAAAGACCACGCCTTAAGCCGCCGCTTTCAAAAAATCGACGTGGTCGAACCCACCGTCGCCGAAACCGTGCAAATCCTGCGCGGTTTGAAACCGATGTTCGAAGGCTTCCACCAAGTGCGCTACACGCAAGGCGCACTCGAAGCCGCCGCCGAACTCTCCGCGCGTTACATCAACGAACGTTTCCTGCCTGACAAAGCCATCGACGTGATGGATGAGGCAGGCGCGGCGCAAAGGATTCTGCCCAAATCCAAACAGAAAAAAGTCATCGGCAAAGCGCAAATCGAAACCGTCATCGCCAAAGTCGCGCGGATTCCCGAAAAAACCGTGTCGCACGACGACAAACAAGTGCTGCAATTCCTCGGCCGCGATTTGAAAAACATGGTTTACGGTCAGGAAAACGCCATCGACGCGCTGGTTGCCGCCGTCAAAATGTCGCGCTCCGGCCTCGCCCTGCCCGACAAACCCATAGGCAGCTTCCTCTTCTCCGGCCCGACCGGCGTCGGCAAAACCGAAGTCGCCAAACAACTTGCCTACTCGATGGGCGTACCGCTGCAACGTTTCGACATGTCCGAATACATGGAGCCACACGCCGTATCACGCCTTATCGGCGCGCCGCCGGGCTACGTCGGCTTTGACCAGGGCGGCCTTTTGACCGAAGCCGCCAACAAACATCCGCACTGCGTGTTGCTCTTAGACGAAATCGAAAAAGCCCACCCCGACATTTTCAACGTCCTCCTTCAAGTCATGGACGCAGGCAAACTGACCGACAACAACGGCAAGAGTGCCGATTTCCGTAACGTCATCTTGATCATGACCACCAACGCAGGCGCGGAAAGCCTCAGCCGCCCCAGCCTCGGCTTTACCGCCAAGCGCGAACGCGGCGACGAAATGCAGGCGATCAACAAACTCTTCACACCCGAGTTCCGCAACCGCTTGGACGCGATTATCCCGTTTGCGCCCTTGTCCGAACCCATTATCGCCAAAATCGTGGACAAATTCCTGCTCCAGCTCGAACACCAACTCCTCGACAAAAAAGTCGAAGCCGAATTCACACCGGCATTGCGCAAATATCTGGCGGAAAAAGGGTTCGACCCGCAAATGGGCGCGCGCCCGATGCACCGCCTGATTCAGGAAAAAATCCGCAAACCGCTCGCCGACGAACTCCTGTTCGGCAAACTCACCGACGGCGGCTTCGTACGGATAGACTGGGATGCGGCAAAAGAAGAAGCCGTGTTGAAATTCAAGAAAAACAAAGCCAAACCTGAAGCAGCAGCGGTTTGACGGATAAAGGCAAAAGGTCGTCTGAAAACGAAATTTCCGTTTTCAGACGACCTTTTTTAATGGAATCGTTTAGTTTCGCGAATGGTGTTCGTCAACGATGTTTTTCAGACGGATGTTGGCGACGTGGGTGTAGATTTGCGTGGTGTTGATGTTGGCGTGTCCGAGCATGAGCTGTACGGCACGCAAATCGACGCCGTGGTTGACAAGGTGGGTAGCGAAGGCGTGGCGTAGGCCGTGCGGGCTGAGGGAGGTGATGCCGGCGGAGTCCGCATAATTTTTGACAATCATCCATGCAAGTTGGCGGGAGATGCCACTGCGTTTTTGGCTGACGAAGACTTCGTCGCAGATTTTGTTTTTGAGCAGCAACGGGCGCGATTCGGCGCAATAGCGTTCGACCCAGTAAACGGCTTCTTCGCCCATAGGCACGATGCGCAGTTTGTCGCCTTTGCCTATGGTACGGATGCAGCCGCGGTTGAGGTCGAGGTCGCCCAGTTGGAGCTTGACGGCTTCGGTTACGCGCAGACCTGTGGCGTACATGACTTCGAGCAGGGCTTTGTCGCGCAGGCCGTGCGGCGTGTCGGTATCGGGCGCGGCAAGCAGGTTTTCGATTTGCGCTTCGGTAATCAGTGTAGGCAGTTTTTGCGTCTGTTTCGGGGCTTTGAGGAAACGGGTCGGGTTGTCCGTCCGACGCTCGGTTTCTTCCAGCCAGGCGTATAGGCGTTTGCAGGCGGACAAGGCGCGCGCCTGCGAGCTGTGTTTTTCGTCCGCCGCATAGACGACATCCGCCAAATCGGCAGCTTCGGCATCCAGCCAGGTATGCCCGCCCGCTTCCAAACGCGCGGCGATTTTTTCCAAATCGCGGCGGTAGCCTTGCAAGGTGTTGTGGCTGAGACGGTCTTGCAGCCACAGCGATTCGAGCAGTTTGTCTATGAGTTCGTCGGTCATGGGGTTTTACGGGCAGTCCGAAGATGGTGTATCGTGGATCGAATATGAATCAGGACAAGCAACCCTGCCCTGATTGACGTCCATTATAAAAGGTCGTCTGAAAATGAAAACCTGCTTGGACAGAACCCGCCAAGCTCGTTTTCAGACGACCTTTTACTGCATTATCGGTTTATCATGACAGCGTTTCCAAAACTTCCTGCGCGTGTCCGGCGACTTTGACTTTGCGCCATTCGTGGATGATTTCGCCGTTTGCGTCCAAGACGAAGGTGCTGCGTTCAATGCCCAAAGACTCTTTGCCGTACAGCTTTTTCAGCTTGATTACGTCAAACATTTTGCACACGGTTTCGTCTTTGTCGCTCAACAATTCAAAATTGAAGCCTTGTTTGGCGCAAAAATTCTGATGCGATTTCACGCCGTCGCGCGAGATGCCGACGACGGTATAACCGAGTTCTTTGAATTGCGGCAAACGGGCGTTGAAATCCAAGCCTTCGGTAGTACAGCCGGGCGTGCTGTCTTTGGGGTAGAAATAAACAACCAGCGGCAGATGTTCGGCGGAATCGAAGTCGTTGCCGCTACTTGAGGGCAAAGTGAATCGGTATTGGGTCATGATGTCTCCTTTCAGACGACCTAAGACGGAAACGCAGAAGCTGGCAAGGAATTAAATGAATCCCCAACATAGCCGCTTCAGCGTTTCACCATAATTTTGCACACTGCGTCAGCGTTCGCTCAAATTGAGATAATTGCGCGTTCCCTGCAAATCGTTCAGCGCATTGAGCAACAGTTGGAAATGTTCGTCATTGCCCTGCAAGTCCAACTCATCGGCATTGACGGTCAGCAGTGGGGAATTTTGATAAAGGTGGAAAAACTGGCTGTATCCCTCGTGTATCCGCCCCAAATAGCCTTCGGGAAAAAGATTGATGATGCCGTCGCCGCGTTTTTGCAGGCGTTTGCGGTTGCCGTCCACTGCGGTTTGCAGGTAAATCACCAAATCGGGCGCGGGATACTGCGGCAGGATTTTTTGTTTCAAATCGGCGAAGAGCTGCTGCTCGTCCTCATTCAACACGACCGGCGTGAAAATCCGGTCCTTTTCCAACAGGAAATCGGCGACGACCATGCCGCCTTGTGCGTATTCGTTTTTAATGATGTCCACGCTTTCGGCGCGGCGCATCAGGAAAAAAAGCTCGGTTGCCAAGCCGTGATGGGAGGCGTTGGCGTAAAACTTCATGAGGAAGGGGTTGTGTTCGGGGTTTTCCGCCAGCGACAGCGCGCTGAAATGTTCTGCAAGGCGGCGGCTCAAGGCGTTTTTCCCGCTGCCGATGGAGCCTTCGACGACAATATAACGGTAGTTCATGGTTTGATTAATGATATTGTTTTGATATTTTGGAAAGGGGCATTTTATCAGACCGACGGAATTTACCCAAACCTGCCGCCGTCCTTCTTGAAAGGTCGTCTGAAAAAGGAAACTTCCAAGCCATTTCCCTTTTCAGACGACCTCTTGAACCTAGCTTGCTTCAAATAGAAACTTCGACACGCGATCAAAGCAAACTGGCGTTTTATTTCACTACCTTGCTTCAAACAGACGTATTCCTTCATCGCCCAAAGCAGCCGCCAAATCCGCCGCCCGTCCGTGTCCGCCCAAAACAAAATCAGGCAGGATTTCAGCCAGCGGCTTCATCACAAAGCTGCGTTCGTGCGCGCGCGGATGCGGCAGGGTCAGATGCGGGTCGTCGCTGGAGATGCCGTCAAAGTCGATGATGTCCAAGTCCAATGTGCGCGGTGCGTTTCGAAACGTGCGTTGCCGCCCGAAATCCTCTTCGATACGGTTCAACACGGCAAGTAGCGAAACGCCGTCTAATGAAGTGCGGACGGAACAAACGGCGTTGACGAAATCAGGCTGATCGTCGTAGCCGACCGGCGCGGTCACATACAGCGAGGAAGTTTTTTCGATTTGAATCTGCGAATGCGCCGCCAGCGCGGACAATGCGGCGCGGACTTGGCGGGCGGGTTCGGCAAGGTTGCTGCCCAAGGCGATGACGGCAAAATGGGTTTGCGGCATTTTCAGACGACCTCTTTAAAACGGCAGCGTTTTGGTTTTGGCAAGATAGACGATGCAGCCGACGCAAGCCATCGACAAAACATAAATGGCGTAAAACTTCGGCGAACGCGGACGGGAACGCATCATGACCATGCCCAGCCCGATGTAAACCAGCAGCAGCAGGATTTTGCTGCCGAGCCACGGCGAATTGAAGGGCGAAAAGTGGGTAATCTTCATCAGCCACAAGCCAGTAAAGAGCAGCATGGTGTCGTTGAGATGGGGAAGGGCTTTCCAGATGCCCGCCAAAGGTTTGTCGGGATGCCGCCAAAGCAGAAAAAAGCGGATATTGAACACCAAAATGGTGATGGTAACAAAAATCTGATGGCTGTATTTTACAAACAGATATTGCATAGCGGTCGCACGTTATTGTTTTTGAAAGAAGCGCCTATTCTACCGCAAACATTCATTCTTGACGTAACTTTTCAAACGCCAACAAATACGGCGGGCGGTTGCGGCGGTTGATAAAGCCGTAATGCAAAACGGCAAATTCATCCTGCGGCAACTGCCGCGCCCAATCTTCGATTGCCTGCGCTTCATACAGCCCCGCCTCATGTCCCGGATATAGGACGGTAACTACCACCCCTCCCGTTTTCAGCAGCGATAAGGCGGATGACAACGCGCGGATACTGGTTGCCGCTTCTGTCGTACAACTCTTATCGCCGCCGGGTAGCCAGCCGAAATTGAATACCGCCGCGTCCAGCGGTTCGCAGATGTGGGCGGCTAGGTTTTCATGTCCGTCCCATATCAGTTCCACCCTATCCGCCATGCCTGCTTCTTCCAAGCGCATTCGTGTGTTTGCCAATGCCCGCTCTTGCACGTCAAACGCCCACACTTTCCCGCTGCTGCCGACCGAGCGCGCCAGCATCAGCGTATCGTTGCCGTTTCCCGCCGTACCGTCCAAAGCGCGGGCATCGGGTTTTAAGGCTTGTTTAAGAAGCGCGTGTGCAAAAGGGAGGATGTTTTCGAGCTGCATAAGATGAAACCGTACAGAGGTCGGCGGATTCGCATTTGAAGTGCAACTTTCCATAACAGAAAAGGCCAG
>JUNU01000123.1 GCA_001067655.1 Neisseria lactamica | reverse complement strand
AATTTCCATAACAAAAGATAAGATAAATATTTTTAACGAATTTACTGAAATGGATGTAACTATTTATGACTTTGGATACTTTTTGTCCCTTTTATATCAATGGAGAAAATTGATTGAAAGTAGAACCATAAATTAAACCTAATTTTTTGATCATTATTCAAAAAGACAGGTTAAGTCGAAGACCCAATATTTATAAGGTCGTCTGAAAAACTTGAAACCTGTTTCAGACGACATCAAAGTCAACATCCCGTTCCACTTCCAAGGTCAGTATTACGACGAAGAAAGCGGGTTACACTACATCCGTTTCCGGTATTACGACCCTGAAATCGAGCGGTTCGTGAGTCAGAATCCTATTGTGTTTGCCGAAGGAGTTAAAACATGGAGTTTTTTTAGATAAAGATAATTATTGTTGTGTAAAAAATACTGCTAATCCTGATGAACAAGTTATCGGAGACTTTTTTGAAGGAGATATTCAAGGTTTTGATTACAATGTCAATTTATTTATTGATGTCATTAATCAAATTAAAAATGATGAAATAGAAAACTGGCAGGGAGCAGGCAATGCCCACACAATTTCCATAACAAAAGATAAGATAAATATTTTTAACGAATTTACTGAA
>JUNU01000122.1 GCA_001067655.1 Neisseria lactamica | reverse complement strand
GTACGGCAAGGCGAGGCAACGCCGTACTGGTTTAAATTTAATCCACTATAAAAAAGCATTGCAATGGAAATTTGCAATGCTTTTTTGTTATACCTCGCACCAATCTGCTGATTCTTGCCTTTGCATCAATGCGTTGGCTTGGCTTAAATGCGCGTCGGTTAGTACGGCGTTAGTTGCGCCTGCGGCAACTTTTTCCCGTGCAATCAAGATGGTATGGGGAAAATAGGTTCGGACTTGTTCGTAATCATGTAAAACGGCAATGATGGCTTGACCGTCTTCATGGCATTGTTTCAATACGTCTAGCAATGCGTAAGTTGTCCGGGCATCTACTGCATTAAAGGGTTCGTCCAAAAGCAAGAAGTTGGCGTTTTGAGCCAGCATTCGTGCAAATAAGACACGCTGGAATTGCCCGTTGGAAAGGTGGGCGATTTGGCGGTCGGCAAGATCCTGAACGCCGACGCGTTCCAATGCCGCCATAACCCGTTGGCGTTGTTGGGTATTCACGCGGCCAAAAAAGCCTATTTCGTACCATAAACCCATCGCGGCAAGTTCAAAGACAGTCATCGGCTGGCTGCGGTCAATGTCTGACTGCTGGGGAAGATAGGCTATATCTTTGCGTTGCAGTCCTTCAAGCGACACTTTGCCCGTATCGATGTTTTGAAGCCCCATAATGGCTTTGAGCAGCGTGGATTTTCCGGCACCGTTGGGACCGAAAATCGCCCACATGCTGTGGTTTTCAAAAGTAATATCGATATGGTGTATGGCAGGGCAGTGTTGGTAGCTGACCGTCAGATTTTCTACCTTGATGCTCATGATGCGACTGCCCAAAAATATATTGCCCATAGAGCTGCAATTGCGAGAAGGGCAATCAGCAGCCGTTGGAGTAGGCCGGTTAAGAGAATGGAATTCATAAGGCTAAAGTGTTCAGACGACCCTGGATGATGAATTGGAACAACCGACAAAAACAAGGGCGGTATCCAACGAATTTTGACTTTGCTATAAAGCCGTATAGAGTACCTTGCCCAAGTATCGGGTCTTTCTAAGATGTGTCGTCTGAAATAAAGTAAACGAGTTTCGAGATGATACTTTATAACATTTTGACTGTAAATTTGTTTTTGACGATATTAGATAGAAGCAGCTTTACTCGGTCTCCGAGGTCGTCTGAAAGATTGGAAACGATAGTTGGTTTGAAGTTGTGTGTTTATATAGTGGATTAAATTGAAACCAGTACGGCGTTGCCTCATTTGTACTGTCCGCGGCTTCGTCGCCTTGTCCTGATTTAAATTTAATCCACTATAAAGGGTTTTATAGCGGATTGTATGGCGTATAAACGGCGAGAGTGGTTTGGTGGCGATGAATATTTATTGATTAAAGGTCGTCTGAAAATGCCTTTCAGACGACCTTTTCATTATTGGATGGAGTCGATTTATTCGTGTTCGAACATAGCCGCACGTATCAGTTCGGTTTTTACTTCTGTAACGAATTTGGGCTTTCTGTCCTGTAACATGGCACGAATGTTATTTTTCATCCGATTTTTTATATTTTCCTTATAAATCGTTGAGTGAGCGCAACTGTTGCGCTACAAAATCTTTAGCAGTCTCTACTTGGGACGGAACGGTTGGGTTTTCCCCGAAATATGAGATTTTCGGCAGCGGACTGAGGAAGCTGTCGATGTCTTGCGGGGTAAGGAAGCGGCCGTGCAGGTCGAAGCCGACGTTTAGGGCGCGGCCGGGGATTTTTGCCAGCCTGTCGTGCAAATGACCGTACAGGTGATACCAGCCTCTGTGGCAGCCGTCCCATTCGTTGATAGGGTAGTGGAATAAAATCAGCGTGTTGTCTATTTCGTCCAATTTGAGTTTGCGGTAGGTTCGGGCGGATGACAGCAGCGGGTGGCCGTCGTGTTTGACGGTTTCAAACAGATATTCGTTGTGGCTGCGGATGATGTCGTCGTGATTGCCGTAAATCAGGTGGTGCTTGCCGTTGAGGCGCGATAGGACGGCGGCGATTTTTTTGATGTCGTGGGCGAAAGACAAGTCTCCCAAGTTGTATACGTCGTCGTCGGGGGAAACGGTGTTGTTCCATGTTTCGATCAGGTATTCGTCCATGTCGGCGATGTTGTCGAACGGGCGGAACTGCGGGCAGAATTTGGCAATGTTTTTATGCGAAAAATGTAGGTCGGATGTGAAAAAGATTTTGCTCATGTTGCGTTCCCTGTGATTTTTCGATGCGGTTTATGGTGCGGTGGTGCGGCCATTTGGCTTGAACCGTCTTGCAAGCGGGCGTATGCTGGTTATGTTTATTATGTGGTTAAGGAGTATGTATGCGTTTGGTTATTGCCGCGCCTGCCAACGGCGCACTATTAAAAGACGCGCTCAAAGCGCATTTGCAAAACGATCCGCGTGTCGGCAGTTTGGTTGATTTATCCTCGTTGGACGGAACGTATCCGCAGCTTTCGTTTGCAGCGGCGCAGGAAGTGGCGGCGGGACGTGCCGACCGCGCGCTGTTGATTTGCGGTACGGGCGTGGGTACGGCGATTGCCGCCAATAAGGTACGCGGCATAAGGGCGGCGACGGCGCACGATTTGCTTACCGTCCGCGGCTCGGTGGAAAACTATGATGCGCAGGTGCTGTGCATGGGGCAGAATGTGATTGCCGCGCCTGCCGCTTGGGCGTTGGTGGATATTTGGCTGGATTTGCGCCACGACACAAGCAGCAGTTATGCGCCTAAGGTTGGCGAAATCGAGGCATTCGAACGCGGGGCGTAAGCGCATTATGGCTTTTGTTTTAAACAGACGACCTTGTTGTACTCTGCCGACTAGGTCGTCTGAAAACGTTTAAACGCTTATTTATTTTCCGCTTTTGCTGCAAGGATGTTGTTCGCTGTTGTCGCAGACGGTAAATTTGCGCAGCTGATCCAAAGCGTTGTGTATTTCTTTCTTGTTCGGCGCGTAGCGGAAGGCGTATTGTTTCACATACAGGCTGTCATTGCCTTGTATTGCCTTGAACCAAGTGTATTCGGGTTTGCCGGTTTGCGGGTTGTGCTCGCAGGTAAGCTGCCACAGGGCGCCGGAATAGCCGTTTTCTTCGCCTTCAATTATGGGATTGAAGCTACTTTTGGGGCAGGCATTCTGCCATAAGTTTGCCATATTGTTTCGGAATCCCTCTGCACCCGGGTTTGCGCCTGCCATGGATTGCAGGGTGATCATTTGTGTCCAGTTGTCGACGGTCTGTTTTTGCGGTACCAGCTCGACCATGATCATGCCGTTTTGTTGGGTTTGATAGCCGATTTTGAAGTCTTTGGGCGGTTCACCGAAAGACGCTCTCTCCACAGCTTGCGCCGCCTGTGCTGCCAGAGGGAGCATTACGGCGGCAAGCATCAATTTTTTGACAATATTGGTTTTTTTCATCGTTTTTCCTTTTGCAATAATGATGGAGCGGATGACACAAAGCATCCGCCGCCGTCATATTATCACAAGCGTTTGGCGTTTTTCAGACGATCTTATAGTTGTCGTAAGAATGCTTGGATAAACGCAATCTTATCCAATTCCGGCATGGCGTTGAACGCTTCGCGATGGTCGTGGATATGGTCGATTAAGGGGTAAAACTCTTCATCGACGTGGCGTTTGTCGAGCTTGCGTCCGATGTTGCCTTCGTTGCTTCGTCCCAGAAACTTGGAAATCAAGTAATACGGCGATTTGAGTTTGAACAGCATTTCGCCGTTTTGCGCATCAAATACCATAAAGCCTTCGTGTTCCACGTTTTTCAGACGACCTTTCAGCTCGCCGAACGTGATGTTTTTCAGCGTTTCAGGGCGGCGGATGCCGTATTGCTTGCCGATTTCGTCCAATTCGGCTTCAGTAAACTGACGGCCTGTCGCCACATCGATGCAGCCGATTAAGGTTTCGCCCAATTCTTCGCGGATGATGTGCACGTCTTTCGCGTCTGTGATTTCAAACAAAAAAGTGTGGTTCGGATAAGCGCGGAACAGGTTTTCGTATTGTGCGCAGTGTGCGGCGGTCATGTCCGCAAACGCGCTATCAAGCGAACCGGTGGTCGAATACAGCACTTTTCCGTCAAACGCCGCGCCGTGGGACGGATGGTCGTCTGAAAGCGAGACGAAAGTGCAGCAGCCGAGGAAACCGTTTACTTTTACCACCGCATCCACCAATCTCTCGTCGCTGATTCGGATTGGATAACGGCTGCCCTTGGCAATACGTTCCGAATAATTGAACACTTTTTTAAACGGGCGCACGATGATACGGTTGTGCGCGTCGATAATCAAACCGCGCATTTCCAGCAGCGCATCGTCGAAGCGGTTGTCGTAGAACACGCTGCGGGCATATTTCAACACGCGCAATTCGGGATAGCGCTTGGATGCTTTGGCGGTAAAGTTGCGGCTGCCGTGTTGCAGATAATTTTCGGTGACAAAGGTTTGCTGCGCTTCGTCAAACGGCAGGGGTTGCTGCTGGAAAGCCTGCATTTGCTTGATTTTTTCCAGTTGTTCCGCGCTGGCGGGTTGTACGGCTTCGACGTGGATTTCGTTTGCCACACGGTTTTGGTTCAGCTTGATATACGCCGCCAACACGTCATGCTCTTTCACGCTGTGCAGGTTGGGGTAGAAATTGTGCATACGGTAGATTTCTGTTTCGAAACCGCTTTTTTTCGCCAAATCCAACAAATGGCGGCAACGCGAAGCCTTTTGGTTGGTGTTGGAATGGATGATTAAAATGTTGCAGTTCGGATTTTGGCGTCCGATTTTTAAGGTTTCGGTCATCAAGGCATTACCACGCTTCTGCGCCTTATCCACCGCCTCACCCGACCAGCGGTACACGCCGTTTTCGTCGGTCATGAACAAGTCGTTTTCAATACGGACGATTTCGGCATCACGGTACTGCGCTTTAAATTCGGCGGCTTTTTGTTCGGCGAAAGTCGATTTTCCCGAACCTTGGTGTCCACGGATTAAGATGAATTTTTGCATGGTGTTTGGTTTCCTTATTTGGGTTTTCAGACGACGTTTGGCGTAGGAGGTCGTCTGAAAACAATACGGGCGATTTCCTTATCGATTTTTTCCGCCAGCAAACGGATGGGATAACTTTGCCAATCGGGATAACGGCGGCTGTGATAACAATGCCAATAGCTGCGGATACGGTCTTTCTGTCTCATGCCGCAAGGTCGTGGGAAAGGTTTCAATCAGGGCAAGTTCGTCAGCATTCATGTTTGCCACTCAATCTTTTATCGGTAAGGTCGTCTGAAAACGTTGCAACCCTATTTTCAGACGACCCCTTGGCTAATTTACCGCCGCCAGTTCGGTTTTCTCAATCTCTTCCACCCAGAAATCCGCGCCCATACCTTGCTCGGCGAACGAGCCGATGAGCGTGAACACTTGGTCGGAGAAGCCTCCAATGATCAAGATGTCGCAGCGGTTTTGCACCTGTACGGTGGTGTAGGGCTGTATGTCCAAGCAGACGAGTTTGGCTTCGGGGCAGCGTTGTTTCAGGATGTCCCATTCTTTCATCAGGCCGGTTTTGCCGCTCCAATGTGGTCCGCAATCTGCCCAGCTTTCGTTGTCAGATACGATGACGACCAAGTCCACATCGGCTTTTTCGCGGTTCAACAGGGCGAGCGGTGCGCTACATGCCGTTCCGCCGCCGCCGATATTGGCGAGTTTTTCGGCGTTGGTCATGACGCTGTCGCGCGGGTTGAGCTGCACGTTTACCGTGATTCGTTCAAACGGTATTACGCGGGCTTTCGGGTTGGTGCGCAACATGGCGGCGGATACGAGCGCGGCGATGTCGATGCAGCGGGTTCTGCTGGTCGCGCTGCCGCGATAGCCGGTAGCCGGGCTGTGCATGGAGCTGGATACGTCCGGGCAAACCACGACTTTGCCTCGGATTGCCGGTACGTTTTGTACGGCGGTTTCCATCGCGTCTTGCAGCGCTTCGCGGATTTCAGACGGCATCTGTTCGGATGTTGCCTGATACGCGGTCAGCAATTGGTAAGGCAAGACGCGGGCGCGGCGGATGGCGGCTTTGTCGCGCAGTTTTTCTGTCACCATTTTGATGTTTTTGCTTTTCGCAAACACATCATGGCGCAGGAATGTGTTCAGGTTTTGACGAACCTGCTGCCATGAGCCGTTGCGGGCGATTTGCGCCCAGTCGCCGCTGTTCAATTCCAACGCAGTGAGCATTTGGAACGGAACGTCGGGCAATGTGTCTTGGCGGCTTTGTTTGTAGTCTTCAAAGGCGCGGGTGATGGGCGGCAATGCTTCGCGGTCATACGGTTTGCCGATGAGCCACGCAAACCATGCGGCGCGCCATGCTTTACGCGGTTTGGGATGCACCATTTTGACCACGTCCGCCAGCGACGGTGAATTGCCGACGGCTGCGTTCAACAGTTGTTTTTCGGTGGCGGTCAGAAGCCAAGTTTGCATCAGTTTTTTCGGACGGTTGCCGAAGGATTTTCTGCCGACCGCGCCGCTTCGGATGATTTGCGCGAAGTTGCGCAACATTTTACCGTTGTCCGCCACTTGGTCGAATACGCGGGCAAGCATGTTCACGTCTTTCTGCGCCAACACGGCAAGCAACAGCGCGGGCATGTCTTTCATGAAGCCTTTTTGACGGGCGTACACGGCGGTTTTGGCGATAAACTCGGCATCCAGGTTTTCTGCCAATTCCAATACTTGCTCAAGCTGGTCTTGCGCATCGGTGTAGTAAGTGCTGTTCAGGCAGCCGGTGGCGGCAAGTTGGGCGAGCTGTTGCTTGGGTGTCAGCGTGTAGGCGATGCCGCCTGCTTCGTTATGTGTGTCGGCAGCGGTCAAACGGGTTTTGATAGATTGGAACAAGGTGGTGTTAACCATTTTCATTTCCTTTCGTGTTGTTGGTTTTGGGTGGTCTGAACTGTTCAGACGACCTCGAATGGGTGGCAGCGCAGCGGCTAATATTTGAAGGGATACGTTTTTTTAACGTGGAAGGTTAATGTAATCCCTTCAGGCATCCGCCTGCTGCCGTAAAAAAAGGTGGGCGGCTAGATTGGCAGGATTTACGCCGTTTCCGGCGGCGGGAATCGAACCCGCAATAACCGATCTAATGTAATCCTGCCGGCATCCGCCCGTAAGGGGTGGGCGCGTCCTGCAACAAGGGTTGGGGAAATGCATTTTTTACGCGCTCTTCCGGTTAAGCTATTCCGCCTCTGTCTGACGGAAACGGGATTTGAACCCGTACCTCGTACTCCCTAAGTGATGTAATTTCCCCGGCATTTGCCGGTTGCGCCCTTAAACTTTTTATAGTGGATTAACTTTAAACCAGTACGGCGTTGCCTCGCCTTGCCGTAC
>JUNU01000121.1 GCA_001067655.1 Neisseria lactamica | reverse complement strand
TTTGAGCTAAGGCGAGGCAACGCCGTACTGGTTTAAAGTTAATCCACTATAATTTCAGGTTGTTTATCCATCATCCAATTTATCGTAGGAGCGATTATGCCTCAAATGAAATTTAAATTATGGCTGCCGGTGTTGCTGGCTGCCGTTTTAGCAGCCTGTTCACAATCACATCAAGCAGTTGAAGCGCCTGCTGCCACCAATTCAGCCGTACCGAGCCAAAGTGCGCAAGCGGCAGAGAAATTAGGAACGGGTTGGGGCGATGAGGTGGAATCTCCTGTTCATTCTGTAGATTTGCGCCGTGTCAGCCAGGAACCTTTGGCGCAAAGCGTATTAAACTACTCTTCCAAAGATTATCGCGGCCGCAGCGTCAATTCGATTGCTTTAGCTTCAGGCAAAGTGGAATTGTCTGTACGTGGTGACGATGGCAGCCTGCTGCCGATATTCCGTGACAAAGGCAACTACTATCTGCGCGGTACGGACGGACAGGCATACCGTTTGGTCTATCAAAACAACAGCAACAAAACCTTGGAAATCGTAGCCAGCGTTGATGGTTTGGATGTGATTTCAGGCAAATCGGCCAGTAAATACTCCGACGGTTATGTCTTGTACCCTCATGATTCTTTAGAAATCGAAGGTTTCCGCAAAAGCAGCAGCGCGGTAGCGTCGTTTGTCTTCAGCAGCCCACGCGACTCTTATGCCGCCAACTCGGATAATGGCTCCATCCGCAATACGGGTGTAATCGGCACTGCAATTTTCGAACTGTACGACCCGAACCGCAGCAGAAATGAACCTCAAGCCTTTCCCGCCGATGACGGATACGCCAAACCGCCTACCCGATAAGGCATAAATAATAAAAGCGGTCTGTAAACCAAATAGGCTTCCAGACCGATTTTTATTTTGCAGTAGCAATGAAAATACAGTGGATTAAATTTAAATCAGGACAAGGCGACGAAGCTGCAGACAGTACAGATA
>JUNU01000120.1 GCA_001067655.1 Neisseria lactamica | reverse complement strand
AACCTGTGTTGGGGTTTCGGTTATCGGGGGAGGAAGGAATTTTGCAAAGGTCTCGTGTTGTTTTGCATCATGCTTTACTCACTCTTTGACAAACGAAAAGGTCGTCTGAAAACGATACGGCATCGTTGCCTTCGTTTTCAGACGACCTTCAACCGTATTTATCGGTTCGACCCTTTGACCATATCCATCAAAAACAGGCGGCAGTCTAAGTTGCCGTTGTAGAGCGGGATTTTGCGTTTGGGCGAAAGGCGCATGAATTTCGGCATATCGCGGTCGCCGGTAAACATGCCCGCCAGCCAGCCCGCGTAATGCTGTTTCAACCACGCGCCCAACTGCGGGTAAAGGGCTTGTAAGGCTTGGACTTCAGCAAGGCGGACGCCGTAAGGCGGATTGGAAATCAAGATGCCGCCTTCCCCGTTCGGACGGGTGTCCTGCGCGTCTTTAACTTCAAAACGGATAAACGTGTCCACTTCGGCGGCTTGGGCGTTGGCAACGGCGGCGCGAATCATATAGCGGTCGTTGTCGCTGCCCGAAATCGGGGCTGGCGCGGGGCGGATTTGCGTTTCGGCTTCGTGTTGCAGTTTTTTCCAAAGGGCGGCATCGAAGTTTTTCAGCTTTTCAAACCCGAAACGGCGCATCAAACCGGGCGCGCGACGGGTGGCAATCCATGCGGCTTCGATGACGATGGTGCCGCTGCCGCAAAATGGGTCTTGGAAAGGCTGCGTGCCGTCATAGCCTGCCAGCAGCAGCAAGCCTGCCGCCAAGTTTTCGCGCATCGGCGCTTCGCCCGTGTCTTGGCGATAGCCGCGTTTGAACAAGGCTTCACCGGACGTGTCGATAAAAATCTGAATGTCGCGCTCGTCGATAAAGGCATGGATTCGGATGTCGGGGCGGATTTTGCCGACGCTGGGGCGTGCATCGCAAGCGTCGCGGAACACGTCGCACACGGCATCTTTGATTTTCAGCCCGACGAAATCCAAACTTTTGACTTGGGCGCGTTTGCCTTCTACTTTGACTTTGAAGGTTTGTTCCAAGTCGAACCAATCCGTCCAGCGGATGTTTTTCGCCGCTTTGTAAATGTCTTGCTCACTGCGGTAGCCGCTTTTGGTCAAGCGCAGCAACACGCGGCTTGCGGTACGCGAATGCAGGTTGATGCGGCACACCTGCTCCATGCCGCCTTTGCACGCGACGCCGCCGTCAACGGCGCGGATGTCTTGGCATTTGAGTTGTTCGAGTTCTTGGGATAAAGGGGCTTCGAGACCGCGCGGGCAGGTAACGAAGAGGGAATAAGTGGTCATGCGAACCTTTCGGATGGGCGGCGTATCCAGACTTCCTTTGCCGCGTATTGCTCCGCCGCCGCTTGGAGGGACGCGCGGATAAAAATGTGATGGACGTGATTATAAAGGATATAAAGGCAAAAGGTCGTCTGAAAACCCGATATATTGATTTTCAGACGACCTTTTTTAATGGATTCAAACAGAAACGCCGTCAATCCCCCAGCGCCGCCACCATCACCGCTTTAATCGTGTGCATCCGGTTTTCTGCTTGGTCGAACACGATGCTGGCGGGGCTTTCGAATACTTCTTCCGTTACTTCCACGCCGTTTAAGCCGAAGGTTTCGTAAATCCATTCGCCGACTTTAGTTTCACGGTTGTGGAAGGCGGGCAGGCAGTGCATGAATTTGACCTGCGGGTTGCCCGATGCTGCCATCAGTTCGGGAGTAACGCAATAATCTTTCAATAAATCAATGCGTTCCTGCCACGCCTCTTTCGGCTCGCCCATGCTGACCCACACGTCGGTATGGATAAAATCGACGCCTTTGACGGCTTCTTCCGCGTTTTCGGTGAGCAAAATCTTTCCGCCGGTTTCTTCGGCGACGGCGCGTGCGCGGGCGACGATGTTTTCAGACGGCCACAAGGTTTTCGGTGCGCCGATACGCACGTCCATGCCGAGCTTCGCGCCCAACACCAGCAGCGAATTTGCCATGTTGTAACGCGCGTCGCCGACGTAGGCAAACGCAGTTTGGTTCAAAGGTTTGCCGCCGTGTTCGCGCATGGTCAGCGCGTCGGCGAGCATTTGGGTGGGGTGGAACTCGTTGGTCAAGCCGTTGAACACGGGTACGCTGGCGTATTTCGCCAATTCTTCGACTACATCCTGCCCGAAGCCGCGATATTCGATGCCGTCGTACATCCTACCCAACACGCGGGCGGTGTCTTTGATGCTTTCCTTATGCCCGATTTGGCTGGCGGACGGCTCCAGATAAGTCACCCCCGCCCCTTGGTCGCGCGCGGCGACTTCAAACGCGCAGCGGGTGCGGGTCGATGTTTTTTCAAAAATCAGGGCGATGTTCTTCCCTTTCATCCGCTGCACTTCGCGCCCTGCCTTTTTGGCGGCTTTCAACTCGGCGGCAAGGTCGAGATAGGCGGTGATTTCTTCGGGCGTGAAGTCCAAAAGTTTCAGGAAATGGCGGTTTTTCAGGTTCATATTCGTATTTCTCCTTTCCGGCAGGTCGGGCATTGATGCCCGATATTGTTTTGTATGCGGATTTTGTCAGGCATCATTGCTGACCGTTTTTCAGAGTGCGAAGCCTGCTCCGAAATCAAAACAAGGTCGTCTGAACTTCGCCGCGTTCCAAAGCAAGCAGCGACTGTTTGCGGTTCAAGCCGCCTGCGTAGCCGGTCAGCTTGCCGTCACTGCCGATGACGCGGTGGCAGGGAATCAGGATGGACACTTTGTTCTGCCCGTTGGCGGCGGCAACGGCGCGGACGGCTTTGGGATTGCCCAAACGCTGCGCCTGCTCCTTGTAGCTGCGCGTTTCGCCGTAAGGAATCGCCAAGAGTGCATCCCATGCCTGTTTTTGAAATTCGGTACCAATCTGCTCCAAAGGCGTGGCAAAGGTTTTCAGACGACCCTTGAAGTATACGTCCAATTCCTGCCGCAGAAGTTGCGTTCGCTCATCTTCCCGAAACACAAACCGTCCGCGCAAGGCTTTTTGGACAGCGGTAATTTCCTGTTCCATATGTTTCTGCCCGACAAACTCCAGCAAACACAAGCCTTTACCGCCGAACACCGCCAGCATCTCGCCCAAAGGCGTGGCAATGGCGGCAGTAGTTAATTCGTTTGGACTGTCAAGATAACGTGCTTCCAGCAGGCGGATGGCGCGGCGGATACGGACATATTCTTCAGGCGCGCAGCCGATACGGTCGATAAAATCCTGCTCGAACTGCTTGGCTTCGTGTTCCGTCAGATTGGGATACGGCATGACTTCACACTCAAAAACTTGGGTTTCGAGCCAATGGCGAATTTCATCCCATTTTGACGGTAGGTTGTTTAAGGAAGGCAGGGTAATCATTCGTTTGCTCCGTATCTCTATCATGGATTTGACGGCAAAATCCCCAATTTTCGCCATTCCCGCACGCCGGCGCAGGAACGGGCTATGACGGAAATCTTGAGGGTTAAGTTGCGGCAATTCCTAAATATTCGATATTTCTAAAGCCTCAAGGAAAGGAATTAAAGATTTCAGACGACCTGCAAAGGGTCGTCTGAAACCACGGATTTTTGCATTTGCGCATTTCGGCACATCATCCAACCGTTTCGGCACATTCCTGCCGCCATTGACAGCCTATAATGAATCCACTTATTCATCAAGCAAAGGAATCATCTATGCAAACCCACATCCTCTCCGCCGTACTGCTGGCTTTTTCAACCGCCGCCTTTGCCGAGGGCGCATTCACGCTGCAATTCGACAACCCGTCCAAAGACGGCGGCTTCACGCAAAACCAGCTTTTGAGCGCGCCTTACGGCTTTGGCTGTTCGGGCGGCAATGCTTCGCCCGCGCTGTCGTGGAAAAATCCGCCCGCAGGGACAAAAAGTTTCGTCCTGACCGTTTACGATAAAGACGCGCCGACCGGTCTGGGCTGGATGCACTGGGTGGTCGCCGACATTCCCGCCGATGTCCGCCGCCTGCCCGCAGGCATTACCGCGCAAGGCGGCAGGCTGCCCAAAGGCGCACTGCAAACCCGCACAGACTTCGGCACTCCGGGCTACGGCGGCGCGTGTCCTCCCGAAGGCAGGAAACACCGCTACGAATTCACGCTCACCGCGCTGAAAGTCGCCAAGCTGCCGAACATCACCGCCGAATCCACACCCGCGCTGGTCGGTTTCTTTACTAAGGCAAACAGCTTGGGCGAAGCGAAATTCACGGTCGAACACCGACGCTGACCTGCCCCCCGCGCCGATATGCCGCCGGCTCCGCTTCCGAGCGGACCGCCGACGGTACGCAACCGAACCGCTCTTTGAAGCGCGCGCTGAAACGGGACGGGCAGTCATAGCCGACCGCGCCGGCAATCTGCGCCACCGGCCATTGCGTAACCTGCAACAGCGTCAGTGCGCGCATCATGCGTACATCCGTCAGCAGCGTACGGAAATTCGTGTCCTGCCGCGCCAACCGCCGCCGCAACGCGGCCTCGCTGCAATTAAGCCGCTGCGCCAGCATCGCCGACGACCAGTCCGCAGCCATATCGGCGGTAATCAGTTTGCGGATTTGCCGCATCAGGTTGACGCCTTCGTACACGGCGAAACCGATGCCGTCATGCTGCAACCACGCCAACACGCCGCAAAGCGCAGCCTCCGCCGCATTGTGCGGCACTTCTTCATCCGCCAGTACCGCAGCCGCATAATCAAACGCCGCGCTCATCCGCCCGGGGTGCGGCAGCTTCACCGCATCATACACTGCCTGCGCCGTCCCGTATTGTGCGGCAAACCTTTCTATGGCTTCCTGTTCGAAAGCAATCCATTGCGCCTGATAGAGGTCGTCTGAATCGGGAATATTGATGACGTCAAACGTCTGCCCGCCTGCCAAGGCGACCGCTTCACCCGCCGCAATCCTCAATTCGCGCCCCGCCCACCGCAGCTTCTTGCATCCGCGCCGCACGATAACCACGGTCGGTTCATGTACCGCCACGCTGCGGTACAAGGCGGTATGATGTTGCACGATGCCGCCTAAAGCACCCAATCGTTCACGCGTATGAAAGTAATTTGACGACACGGTTATATTCCTCAATGTTTCAACACACAGGGCTGCACATAAGGCGCAGCCCTGTTCACCCTGATTTGGAAGGGGTTACTTCCCAAAAAATAAACAAAATTCTACTGCCCTGAAGGGCCGGGTTTCAACCATATTCCGTCGGCGTGCCTGCAACTTGGCCCCCTCCCCTGTGGGGAGGGTCGGGGAGAGGGTAAAACGAGGCAGATACAGACAATATTTCCGTTGCCGTCCCAATGCCCTCTCCCTAACCCTCTCCCACGGGAGAGGGAATGGATTGCCGTTCAAATAAAT
>JUNU01000119.1 GCA_001067655.1 Neisseria lactamica | reverse complement strand
CGTTGCCAACGCCCTTATGTACTACCCGTACACGGCGGGCGTTGCCGCCTTGTCCCATTTTTATTTTAATCCACTATAACGCCCATATTCTTTCAAATGTTCAGATTTCAAGCAAAGGTCGTCTGAAAACGCCATTTTTGTTTTCAGACGACCCCCGTCGAAACATTACCAAAAGGTAATAAAAATCCGCCATCAAACACAGTTTGCCTTTTGGTAAAGACAAGACTACAATCGCCTACATCCTTTCAGCCACGCAACACATCATGAACACCACCGACCTGCGCCGCCGCAATCTGCGGCAATGGATAGCGGACAAATACGGCGGCCAGCAAACCCGTTTTGCCGAGGCCATCGCCATCAACCAAGGCGAATTGTCCGCCCTTCTGAAAAACAAATCCTTCGGCGAGAAAAAAGCCCGCAAAATCGAACAGGCGGCGCAAATGCCCACCATGTGGCTGGATCAAGAACACGCCCCGGCCCAACCCGACCATCAAGAAAGACGCACCATGCCCCACATTTCCTCCATCCCCGAAATCCTCGCCGACATCAAAGCCGGCAAAATGGTCATCATCACCGACGCGGAAGACCGCGAAAACGAAGGCGATTTGCTGATGGCGGCGCAGTTCGTCACCCCCGAAGCCATCAACTTCATGATCAAACACGCGCGCGGACTGGTTTGCCTGCCGATGGAAGGCAGCATGGTCGAACGGCTCGGCTTGCCCATGATGACCCAGAAAAACGGCGCGCAATACGGCACCAACTTCACCGTTTCCATCGAAGCGGCGCAAGGCATCACCACCGGCATTTCCGCCGCCGACCGCGCCCTGACCATCCAAACCGCCGTTTCCCCAACCGCCAAACCCGAAGACATCGTCCAACCCGGCCACATTTTCCCCCTGCGCGCGCAAAAAGGCGGCGTCCTAGTACGCGCCGGACACACCGAAGCCGGCGTTGACTTGGCACAAATGAACGGACTCATCCCCGCTGCCGTCATCTGCGAAATCATCAACGACGACGGCACCATGGCGCGTATGCCCGAACTGATGAAGTTCGCCGAAGAACACAACCTCAAAATCGGCACGATTACCGACCTCATCGAATACCGCAGCCGCACTGAAAGCCTGCTCGAAGACATGGGCAATTCGCCTGTGCAAACCCCGTGGGGCGAATTCCAGCAACACGTTTACGTTGACAAACTTTCCGGCGAGACCCACCTTGCCCTCGTCAAAGGCACACCCACCGCCGACACCGAAACCCTCGTCCGCGTACACGAACCCTTCAGCGTCATGGATTTCATCCAAGCCAACCCGCGCCATTCCTGGTCGCTGCCCAAAGCCCTTGAGCGCATCCAGCAAGCCGAAAGCGGCGTCGTCATCCTCCTGCACCGCACCGAAGACGGCGCCACCCTGCTCGACCGCACCCTGCCCAAAGGCGCAAACCAAGCCTACAAATGGGACAGCAAAAGCTACGGCATCGGCGCGCAAATCCTCGCCGGCCTCAACGTCGGCAAACTGCGCGTGTTAGGACAACCCTCCGCCTTCACCGGCCTGACCGGCTTCGGCTTGGAAGTCGTCGGTTTTGAAGAAGCAGAAAACAAATAAACCGCCCGTCTTATCAAAAGGTCGTCTGAAATCCCGATTCCGGTTTTCAGACGACCTTTTGCTATAA
>JUNU01000118.1 GCA_001067655.1 Neisseria lactamica | reverse complement strand
ACCAACGGATTAAAAGTCCGCTGCTCTACCGACTGAGCTAACGACCCGATAAGCTGTGAATTTTATAGAAACATATGAGCGGTGTCAATGTTTTTCTGTATTTTTTCGGAACAAAATAGAACTTAAAGCGCTGTTTATCGTCATATAAAAGAGATTATTAACATGATATGTGTTACAATTTTTCCAGCTGTTTTCATAAAACAGTATTTTAACCAAAATCTTAATCAAAAACTCAAGAAGGATAGGACATGAAAAAATTACTGATTGCTGCAATGATGGCGGCTGCTTTGGCGGCTTGTTCCCAAGAAGCCAAGCAAGAGACTAAGGAAGCAGCTCAAGCCGTTGCGTCCGATGTTAAAAACACTGCAGCTTCTGCCGCTGATTCTGCTGCCTCTGCCACTCAAGAAGCCAAAGATAAAGTCAAAGATGCTGCTGCTGACGCAAAAGAAACTGCCGATAAAGCCATGACTGAAACTAAAGAAGCTGCTGACAAAGCTGCTACCGATGTAAAAGAAGCGGCTGATAAAGCAGTAACCGAAACTAAAGAAGCTGCCGGTAAAGCCAAAGAAGCGGCAACTGAAGCAGCTAAAAATACTTTGAACAAAGCTGCTGATGCGACTCAAGAAGCTGCAGACAAAATGAAAGACGCTGCTAAATAATTTGTCGTGTTGACATAAAAAGGTCGTCTGAAAACCGAAGTTGGTTTTCAGACGACCTTTTGGTTCATATAGTGGATTAACTTTAAACCAGTACGGCGTTGCCTCGCCTTAGCTCAA
>JUNU01000117.1 GCA_001067655.1 Neisseria lactamica | reverse complement strand
TGAATCTGTTCAAACCACTGATACACTAGTGTTGCACTTGAAATCCGAATCCAAGGTCGTCTGAAAACTCGGATTTGAGGTTTTCAGACGACCTTTTTTTATTGAATCACTACTTTATTCAGCGATACAGGGAAACGATGGTTTCGGCGGCTTTGACGCAGCTATCGACATCGGCGACCAAGGCGATGCGGACGTAGCCTTCGCCTGGATTGCCCCATTCGGTATCGCGGGCAAGGAAGCGGCCGGGGAGGACTTGGATGGCGGCTTTTTGCCAGAGGTTTTTGGCAAATGCCAAATCGTCGCCGTCTGGTACTTTCAGCCAGATGTAGAACGATGCGTCGGGCAGTTTGACGTCAAATGCCTGCTGCAAAATGGGGATGACGCGGTCAAATTTTTCCTGATACAGGCGGCGGTTGGCGATGACGTGTTCCTCGTCGTTCCATGCGGCGATGCTGGCGCGTTGGACGGGGATGCTCATTGCGCTGCCGTGGTAGGTGCGGTAGAGCAGGAAGTTTTTAAGCAATTCGGCATCGCCTGCGACAAAACCCGAGCGTAGTCCGGGGACGTTGGAGCGTTTGGAGAGGCTGGTGAACATGACGATATTGCGGTTGCTGCGCCCTAATTGTGCTGCCGCCTGTAAGCCGCCTATGGGTTTGTTGCCGTCGAAATAGATTTCGGAATAGCATTCGTCGGAAGCGATGATAAAACCGTATTTGTCTTGCAGATCAAAGATTTCTTGCCAGTCTTCCAGTTGCAGGACGCTGCCGCTGGGGTTGTTGGGCGAGCAGACGAACATGACTTTGGTGCGCTGCCATACGTCTTCGGCGATGCTTTTCCAATCGGGCTTGAAGGACGGGGCGGGACAGTTGGCAAAACGGATTTCGCCGCCGCCGAGAATGGTTGCGCCTTCGTAGATTTGGTAGAACGGATTGGGACTGAGGACGACGGGTTTGAGGTCGTCTGAAACGGGATTTAAGACGGCTTGAACAAAGGAGAACAAGGCTTCGCGGCTGCCGAGTACGGGCAGGACTTCGGTGTCGGGATTGACGGTCAACCCGTCGTAACGGCGTTGCAGCCAGTCGGCGCAGGCTTGGCGCAGTTCGGGCAAGCCTGCGGTCAGAGGGTATTTTTCCAGTTCGTGCAGCGAGGAGGTTAGTGCATTGGTGATGACTTCGGGCGTAGGGTGTTTCGGCTCGCCGATGTGCAGGTGGACGGGGGCGACGCCTTCGGGAGGGTTAACGCCCTGCATGGCTTCGCGCAGGCGGGCAAACGGATAGGGTTGGAGCTGGTCGAGTAGTGGGTTCATGGGTGTTCCAAATGTCTATCGAGACGGTCATCTTAGCATTTTTTATGCGGATTTTGTTGACAATTTGTGCAGGAAAAGGGAGGCAGAGTAGGGAAAAGATCGTCTGAAAATCGGTTTCAGACGACCTTTTTTGAGCATCACGCGATTTGCAGGCAAAATATAGTGGATTAACTTTAAACCAGTACGGCGTTGCCTCGCCTTGTCCTGATTTA
>JUNU01000116.1 GCA_001067655.1 Neisseria lactamica | reverse complement strand
TAGTACGGCAAGGCGAGGCAACGCCGTACTGGTTTAAATTTAATCCACTATATTGTTTCACACTTACCTGTCTGAACAAGGTCGTCTGAAAACAAAAAAAGACCGCCCACGAAAATCATCGCGAGCGGCAATCCATTGAGAGCATTACAAAATATGAAAACATTACCGCTGACGGGCTTTGAAGCGGGGATTGCTTTTACAGATGACGTAAACTTTACCCTTGCGTCGAACGATTTGACAGTCACGATGGCGCTTCTTCGCCGTTTTCAATGAAGACAAAACCTGCATCATTTATCCTTTCTAAAAGAAGACATCATAGATTGGAATCTTTGGTTGAACTTGCTGGCTCGACCTTCAGTATTCACATTGCGCTGTTTGCCCGTATAGACGGGATGCGAGGCAGAAGAGGTATCCAATGAGAATAAAGGATATTCTTTGCCGTCAGTCCAAACCATCGTTTTGCCGTGTGTATCCGCACAAGAACGGATCAGCCAGCCTTCATTGGCACCACTGTCGTAAAAAAGCACAGTACGGTAATTTTCAGGGTGGATATTCGCTTTCATCATTCCTCCGATAAATGTTATGGTATAACATTATACATCACAATCCTTAAAACACAACCCCGAAAAAAGGTCGTCTGAAAACGCAAACCGTATTCAGACGACCTTCACATTGTTACAATACAGGCTTCCACCCCAATCAAAAGGCACATTATGCCGCTTTTCCACATCGAGCCCTCCCTGTCTTACACCCAGCAAAACCGTGTAGGCGTCCTCCTCCTCAATCTCGGCACGCCCAATGCCCCGACTGCAGCCGCCGTCAAACCGTATCTTCGAGAATTTTTATCGGACCAACGCGTCGTCGAACTGCCCAAACTCATTTGGCAGCCGATTTTGCATGGTTTGGTACTGACGCTGCGTCCCAAGAAAAGCGCACACGCTTACGCCAAAATCTGGTTTGAACAAGGCTCCCCGCTTGCCGTCTATACCCAACGCCAAACAGACGCCCTCGCGCAAGCCACGCCCGACACCATCGTCCGCTATGCCATGACCTATGGCAACCCGAGTGTAGAAACCGTCCTTGCCGAAATGAAAGCCCAAGGCGTAGGCAGATTGCTGATTATTCCTTTGTATCCGCAATATGCCGCCTCCAGCACCGGCGCTGCCTTAGACAAAGTGTTCCAGCAACTGCTGAAGCAGCGCAACCAAATGAGCCTGCGTACCGTTTCCCGTTTCTACGACGACGCAGGCTACATCGATGCTATGAAGCAACAGATTGAAGCCTATTGGAAAGAACACGGGCGTGGCGAGAAACTCATGTTGAGCTTTCACGGCATTCCGCAAAAAAATTACGATGACGGCGACCCTTATCCCGACGAATGCCGCCACACCGCAAAACTTCTTGCCCAAGCGCTCAACTTAAACGAGCAAGAATACATCGTTTCCTTCCAAAGCCAATTTGGCAAAGCAAAATGGGTAACGCCCAGCACACAAGCCCTGTTTGACCAACTACCCAAACAAGGCATCAGCAAATTAGACGTATTCTGTCCGGGCTTTATGGCAGATTGTTTGGAAACCATGGAAGAGATTGCCATCATGGGACGCGAGCAATTTCACGCAGCCGGAGGCAAAGAATACCGCTACATCCCCTGCTTGAACGACCACCCCGCATGGATTCAGGCTTTGACCGAACTGGTCAAAAACAATCTGCAAGGTTGGCAATGATCGGATACATCATGTTTCCAATGAACGCGTTACATTTGATTTAAGTCTAAGGTCGTCTGAAAAATCTGTTTTCAGACGACCTTTATTGTATTATCAATAAACAGACCATACCGATAAAAAGGACACATCATGACCACAACAAAAAAAATATTGGCGGCTGTAATTTTTACCCTGTCCGTCCACAGCTCCTTTGCCGCCGATGCTGCCCAAATGACGCAAGGCCAAAAGATTTATGAAAGCAACTGCGCCGCCTGCCACGGTAAAAAAGGGGAAGGCAGGGGAACCATGTTTCCCCCTCTTTACCAATCGGACTATATTATGAAAAAACCGCAGGTATTGCTGCAAAGCATGACCAAAGGCATCAACGGCCCCATCAAAGTCAACGGTAAACCTTACAACGGCTTTATGCCGGCGACCGCCATCAACGATACCGATCTCGCTGCCGTTGCCACCTATATCATGAATGCGTTTAACAACGGCGGCGGTACCATTACCGAAAAAGACGCCAAACAGGCTAAAGCGAAAAAATAAGGCATTTATACAAAAAAGGTCGTCTGAAACCAATATTTCGGGTTTCAGACGACCTTTTTCCTTCTACTGAACTGTTTTTTTAAACCGCTTCCGCTTCTTCCGCGAGGAAACCGCGCAGTTTTTGCATGGCTTTGGCTTCGATTTGGCGGATGCGCTCGGCAGATACGCCGTATTCGGCTGCCAGCTCGTGCAGAGTCAATCCGCCATCGTCTTGCAGCCAGCGGCTTTCTACGATGCGACGGCTGCGGTCGTCCAGTTGCGCCAATGCGTTTTGCAGACCTTCGGTTTGCAGGGCGTAATGGGCTTGTTTGGACAGTTGGCGGCTGGGTTCGGCATCGTGGTCGGCAAGCCAGTCGATGGGGGCGAAGCTGTCTTCGTCATCGTTGTTGTCCGCCATAATGGCGATGTCGTGTCCGGTCATGCGTTGTTCCATTTCCATGACTTCGGACAATTTGACGCCCAAATCGTCGGCGATGTCTTGCGCTTCTTTCGGAGACAAGGCATTCAGGTTTTTACGCATGCTGCGCAGATTGAAGAACAGTTTGCGTTGCGGTTTGGTGGTCGCTACGCGCACCAGTCGCCAGTTGCGCAGGATAAACTCGTGGATTTCGGCCTTAATCCAGTGTACGGCGAATGAAAACAGGCGTGCGCCACGGCTGGGCTCGTAGCGTTTGACCGCTTTCATCAGTCCGATGTTGCCTTCTTGAATCAGGTCGGCTTGGTTCAGGCCATAGCCGTCGTAGCCTCGTGCGATGGAGACGACGACACGCAAATGGGAAAGAATGAGTTGTTTGGCGGCGTTAAGGTCGCCTTTTTGCTGACGCTCCGCGAGTTGGCTTTCTTCTTCGGGCGTCAACATAGGAATGCTGTTAACAGTGTGAATGTATTGCTCAAGGCTGCCGTTGCCGCTGTGAATGACGGGTAATGCAAAGGCGTTGTTCATAAGAGGTGCTTTCCTTTATATGATGCAGAGACTGTTGTTTACTTGTTGTTTGCCGTGCAGTATATCACTGCCTGTTGCCCTATCGTATGCTGTCAAATGCCTTTTTCTGTAAAAGACTGTTTGATAGGTGAATTTTTATCTTTTATAAAATTCGATTGATTTTGAAAATTTGACTGGTTTACTGGGAATAAGTTCAGTATATTACAAACATTCTTGTATGTAAATAATAAATTTCAAGAAAAACGGCATTATAAAAAGACCGCTTTTTCAAACTCAATCTGCTTGTTTCCTGATTAAAAACAGCGCGATGGCAATAATCGACAATACCCCGATCAGCCACAGCGAACCGCCTGCCTTCATATAAGGGGTTTCGCCGACATAGCCTTTGACATGCCCTTCCAAGACGGCATCGGTATTGGGTTCGCTCTCGGCGATGATGCTGCCTTTGGGAGAAATAATGGCGGTTGCACCGGTATTGGTGGCACGGACCATATAGCGTCCAAGCTCCATCGCGCGGGCTTGGGATTGCTGGAGCTGTTGATACATCGCGTTGGAATCGCCATACCACGCCATATTGCTGACGTTGGCAAGCAGCGTAGCGTTTTTGGCGGTAGCAATGAGTTCGTCGCCAAAGCCGTCTTCATAGCAGATATTGAAGGCGACTTTTTGACCTTTCATGGTTAAGGGAGCTTGTGCTACCCCGCCGCGACGGAAGTCGGCAAGCGGCATATTCATCAGCTTATACAGCGGTTCGGTCAAAAAAGGCAGCGGTTTATATTCGCCAAAGGGGACCAGATGATTCTTGGCGTAATACGGGAGGTCGTCTGAAATATCATCGTAGTCGCTCAAATTGATTACGGCGTTTTCGTATCCGCTGCCGTCGGCAGTGTATTGACCGATACCGACAGCCAACGCGCTGCCGTTCGTGCGCGCCTGCTCGGCAAACTGGGTCAGGATATTTTCCGGCAAATCCTGACGCATTACAGGCAGAGCGGTTTCCGGCAGGATAACGATGTCGGCGGATGTTTTGCTGATTTGACCGTAGTATTTCTGAATCGTGGGGACAACTTGTTCTTCGTCCCATTTCAGGCTCTGCTCAATATTGCCCTGCACGAGCGCGACGGTACTGGTGCTGCCGTCGGGTTTGGTAAAGTCGGTTTGCTGGGCGATATAGCCGACGGTACACAACATGACAATCATGCACATCGGCAGCAGGCGCTGTTTCAGACGACCCGTATTGTCGATCAGCAACACCAGCCACGCGCTGACAAATGCCGTCGCCAGCGTCACCAGATGAATACCGCCCAAAGGTGCAAAGCCGGCAAGCGGGCTTTCTTTGACGATTTGCGAATAGCCGAGCGCGCCCCAGCCGAAGCCGGTCAACAGGCGTTCACGGGCAAATTCCGCCAGAGTCCACAAAATCGGCAAAACGATGCCGACCTTAACCCAACGCGGCAGATGAAATTTCTTCCACAACCAAAAACAGGCGGCAGGATACAGCGCTAGAAACGCAGGCAGCAGAAAAGTCAGCGGAATCGCGTATAAATTAGGCAAGCCGGAAACATCGTGCAGCGCGGTATGTATCCAATAAAACTGTGTCGTATAAGCAATCAGCCCAAACAGATAGGCGGTGGAAACAGCGAAGCGCGGACGCAGTTCAATCAGTCGGATCAGCGCGCCAAACAGCAGGGGCATCAGCCAAAAATGGTAATACGGCGCGAAAGTCAACGGCGTGGCGGCGGCAATCAGGATCACCAACGGCCAGTACAGCACAGGATGCTGCCAATATTGTTCGAGTTTGCGGAAAATGTTCATTGCAGAGAAAAGAAAATAAGAGGTCGTCTGAAAATACAGCTTCAACAAAGTTGAACCATTTTCAGACGACGTATCGGTTGTTTAGTGTTTTTGAAACAGCTTCATCAATGGCAGCGCAACAGCGCAGGCGACGGCGCCGGCAATCAGCCCGACGGCAAGGTTGGCGACATGTTCCATCAAGCCGCTGTCCCAATGTTGCGCGTGTAAGAAATCATGCAAAAAGCCCAAGTTGTGGGTAATCAAACCGCCGCCGACAAGGAACATGGCAAGCGTACCCACCACGCTCAAACCGCGCATGAACCAAGGCATAAAGGCAATCAAGCCCCGTCCGACCGTTTGGATGCCCGTGCTTTTTTGACGCATCAGCAGCATACCGAAGTCGTCGAGTTTGACGATAACGCCGACCAAACCGTACACAAAAGCGGTCATACCGATGCCGATTGCCGTCATCACCAGCGAACGGGTCATCAGATCGTATTTTTCAACCACGCCCAAAGCAATAATAATGATCTCGGCAGACAGGATGAAATCCGTACGAATCGCGCCTTTAATCTTGGTTTTTTCGTCCAGCGTTTCGGCGGCAGCCTCCTCGTCTTCATGCGCTTCGTGGCGGTGTAGAAACTTATGCAGCAGCTTTTCCACGCCCTCGAAACACAAATAAATCCCGCCTAACATCAATAAAGGCGTAATCAGCTTCGGCAAAAAGGCAGACAGCAGCAAAGCCAGCGGCACCAAAATCAGCTTGTTCACCAAAGAACCTTTCGCCACCGCCCAAATAATCGGCAGCTCGCGTTCCGCCGACACGCCGGTAACCTGATTCGCATTGAGCGCCAAATCATCGCCGACCACGCCCGCCGTTTTCTTGGCGGCCATTTTGGTCATCAGGGCAACGTCGTCCAAGACAGCGGTAATATCGTCCAAAAGGGTGAAAAGCGAGGCAAATGCCATGATATATTTCCGAAAAAGGGTCAGATTGAAGAAGCCGGCTATTATAACCGAGAAAGTATGACACCGAAGGCTTTCAGACGACCTTTAATGGAAATTAACGGAATTTGGCGCGGCTTAATTGAAAACCTGCCGCAGCGGCATAAAATATGCGTATTCCCAAGATTTTAAATCTGACAACAAGCCCTCCGCCCCACTCAAAAAGGTCGTCTGAAAACCGCCCTCCTCTTTTGAACTGCACCCCAAAAGTTGGACACATCCCCTCCAACTCACAAGGTGCAGTTT
>JUNU01000115.1 GCA_001067655.1 Neisseria lactamica | reverse complement strand
ACTGTCTGCGGCTTCGTCGCCTTGTCCTGATTTAAATTTAATCCACTATATCAAGCAATTAGCTTACGGCTGCAAAATAAAAACTGCACTATTACTAGTGCAGTTTTTTCAAATCATCCTTGAAACGATGATTAGCGTTTTTTACCGGTAACGGTAGCAACCGCCAGGTTTTCATTACGCTTCAGAGAAACGCTTTCTACACCTTCAGGCAATTGGATGTCAGACAAGTGCAAGATGTCGCCGGCGACAACTTTAGCACAATCCAGATCCAAGTATGCAGGAATGTTAGCAGGCAAAGCAACCACTTCAACAGTAGTGTTCAACAGAGATACGCGACCGCCTTGCAGTTTAACGGCTTGAGAGCTTTCAGCGTTAACAATGTGCAGAGGAACGCGGATGCGTACAGGTTGGTCGGCTTTAACAGCTTGGAAGTCGATATGTTGAACTTCGCGACGGAACGGGTGCATTTGGAAATCGCGGACGATAACGTCTTTGGTTTCACCGTTCAGAGACAGTTTGATCAGTGCAGTGTGGAAAGATTCTTTTTCCAATGCGTAGAATACAGTTTTGTGATCCACAGCAATTGCAACGGGCTCTTGACCTTCACCGTACAAAATGCCGGGGATTTGGCCTTCGCGACGCAGGCGGCGGCTCGCACCAGTGCCTTGTGCTTCACGAACAGAGGCTTGAATTTCATAAGTCATGTTAAATACTCCAAATTAAATAAAACTACCGTCATCGGCCGCGACCAGCTTAAGACGGCTTCGGGGTTATGGCAGCAACATGCTGCCTGTCATCACTTCTTCATTGAAAAGATATGAGACGGATTCTTCATTGCTGATGCGGCGGACCGTTTCAGCCAAAAGGCCGGCAATCGTCACTTGACGGATACGGTCGCATTGTTTCGCCGCTTCAGACAGAGGGATAGTGTCGGTAACGACAACTTGATCGATTTCAGACGAGGCGATACGGCTGACTGCCTCTCCGGAGAATACGGCGTGGCTGGCATATGCCAAAACACGTTCTGCTCCGCGCTCTTTCAAAGCGACGGCAGCTTTACACAGCGTATTCGCGGTATCAATCATGTCGTCCACAATCAGACAGGTACGGCCTTGAATGTCGCCGATAATATTCATGACTTCCGCCACATTGGCTTTCGGACGGCGTTTGTCGATAATCGCCAAATCGGCATTTAATGATTTTGCCACAGCGCGGGCGCGGACTACGCCGCCAATATCAGGGCTGACTACGGTCAAGTTTTCAATCCGCTGCTGTTTGATGTCATTCAACAGAATAGGAGTGGCATAGATGTTGTCGACAGGGATATCAAAGAAACCCTGAATCTGGTCGGCATGCAAATCAACAGTCAAAACACGGTCGATACCTGCGGAATACAACATATTTGCCACCAGTTTGGCGGAAATCGGAACGCGCACAGAACGCGGACGGCGATCTTGGCGGGCATAGCCGAAATAGGGAATTGCTGCGGTAATACGACCGGCTGAAGCACGCTTCAGCGCATCAGCCATCGTCAGGATTTCCATCAGGTTGTCATTGGTTGGAGCGCAGGTAGGCTGCAGGATAAATACATCACGACCACGGACGTTTTCCATCAATTCGATGGCAATTTCGCCGTCTGAGAATTTGGATACGGAGGCTTCGCCTAACGAAATATCCAAGTGTTTGACGACGCGTTGCGCCAACTCCGGATTTGCGTTGCCGGTAAATACCATCAAACTGTCGTATGCAGCCATATTTTCACCTGATTTTATGTTTAACTTCCGCTCAGAAAACGTCATGCTTCCCTCTGCCTATGTCCAAGACATTACGAGCGGTATTATACGCATAATGAACGGCATAGTGAATTAAATTTGCAGCGTTATATCGTTGTCACGCCTCATCACAATCCAAATTTATCACTATAAAATAAAGTTTTTCTGCGTTATCATTGATTTTCAACATAAAAGAGCGTGTAAGGAAACTTACACGCTCTTATTTGGCTGGGGAGGAAGGATTCGAACCTTCGCATGCTGGAATCAAAATCCAGT
>JUNU01000114.1 GCA_001067655.1 Neisseria lactamica | reverse complement strand
TCTTTGAGCTAAGGCGAGGCAACGCCGTACTGGTTTAAAGTTAATCCACTATACGTGCAAGCGTTTTCAGACGACCTTTACTTTGTATTCATGCAATAAACCAGCACCTGTTTATTGTCTTTACTTCCCTTGCCTTATCCCGTCCTACGTTTCATCCGCAAACAAAAAGGTCGTCTGAAATCCCGATATCGGTTTCAGACGACCTGAGAAACTCGAATTATTTGCCTGCTGCTTTTTGCAGAAGAGCGTACAACTCGTCTTTCAGTTTCAATTTAGCTTTTTTCAGCTCTTCGATTTCTTCAGAGCCGCTGGTAACAGGGTTGTTTACCAAACCGGTAATTTTGTCATCCAGCTCGTTATGCTCGTCAAACAATCGTGCAAAATGCGCATCTTCTTGTTTTAATTTTGAAATTAAATCGCGATATTCTGGAAACATTTTGTTTTCCTCTTTCGTTGATATGGATAAAACGGCGCAATGCCAAGAAACTGATGGAAATCTCTATAGTTTCATTATAACAAAGCTATCGCTTTTATTCAGCCTTTTTTATCAGGCTGAGTCTGAGCGATATCAAACCCATTCGTTCGTAGAACAACTTTTAAATATCCGTGTTTTGACACAATATAAAGAAAGTAACAAGACATTATTTTCTCAATATTTATCAATACACTGCATAAAACCCGATTAAGCCGCAATCCAAATATAGTGGATTAACTTTAAATCAGTACGGCGTTGCCTCGCCTCGCCTTGCCGTACTATCTGTACTGTCTGCGGCTTCGTCGCCTTGTCCT
>JUNU01000113.1 GCA_001067655.1 Neisseria lactamica | reverse complement strand
CCGTACACGGCGGGCGTTGCCGCCTTGTCTCATTTTTATTTTAATCCACTATAATCCACTATAAATCGTCTTTCGATATAGGGCAAAGCGGGCTTGAATCCGTAGGCAACGGTTTTGATATCAAAGGTCGTCTGAAAACAAGCGCGGCGGATTGCGTTCAAACATTTGCTCAATAAAAAAGCAGCTTGTTTCAGGCTGCTTTTTGCGTTATGGGATGTAACGCGTCAATCTTATACTACTTCGGCTTTAGTGATGATGACAGGTTCGGTCGGTACGTCGTCGTGGTAGCCGTGGCGTTTGGTGGCGATGCCTTCGATGGCATCGACTACATCAAAACCATCAACCACTTTGCCGAATACGGCATAGCCCCAGTCTTGGACGACGGTTTTGCCGTACAGCTCTTTAGAACGGAAGTTCAGGAAGGCGTTGTCGGCGGTGTTGATGAAGAATTGCGCGCTGGCGGAATGCGGGTCGGAAGTGCGCGCCATGGCGATGGTGTATTTCTCGTTGGGCAGGCCGTTGGACGCTTCGTTTTGAATCGGCTCGCGGGTTTCTTTTTCGTTCATGTTCTCGTCCATGCCGCCGCCTTGAATCATGAAGCCTTTGATGACGCGGTGGAAGATTACGCCGTCGTAGAAACCGTCTTTGACGTATTGCTCGAAATTTTTGGCGGTAACGGGGGCTTTGTCGAAATCGAGTTCGATTTTGATGTCGCCTTTGTTGGTGTGCAGGATAATCATGGGTTTCCTTTCGTTAAGAATCTTTTTACAAATGGTGCTGGGCGGAAAAACTTCAAGGTCGTCTGAAAAATATTCTTTCAGACGACCTTGGCTAGGGTTTTACGGGTTTACATCAGGATGAAATAAGCCCACAGCGCAACCAATACGATACAGAGGACGTTCAGCAGCAAGCCGACGTTCATCATTTCGCGTTGCTTAATCAAGCCTGTACCGAACACAATCGCATTGGGCGGCGTGGCAACCGGCAGCATGAACGCGCAAGATGCGCCGATGCCGATGACGAATACCAAGACTTGTTCGGGCAGCCCCATTTGCGTGGCGATGCTGGCGAAAATGGGGACGAGCAGCGCGGCGGAGGCGGTGTTACTGGTGAACTCGGTCAGGAAGATGATGAAGGCGGCAACCACGAAAATCACTAGCAATGCGGGCGAATGGGAGAAGGTGGAGGCAACCTGTTGACCCAATGCTTCGGACGCGCCGGAAGATTGCAAGAGCGCGCTCAAGCTGATACCGCCGCCGAAGAGCATCAATACACCCCAGTCGGTATTGCGGGCGACTTCTTTCCATTGCGCCACGCCGAATACGACGACGGCGACGGCGGCAATCAGGGCGATGACGGTGTCGGGGTTGGAAATGCCGAACGCTTCTTTGATTTTGGAACTGAATACCCAAGCGACGGCAGCAGCCAAGAAAATCAACAGCGCGATTACACGGTGCAGCGTCCAAGGAATAGATTCGGCTTTGACTTCGACGCGTTCGTTCAGATTAGGCTTGAGGATGACGTACATGGAGAACAGCATCAGCGGCAGAATCAACAGCATCATCGGCAAGCCGAGTTTCATCCAGCCGACGAAGTCCAGATTCAGGGCTTTGGCGGCAATCATGTTCGGTGGCGAACCGACCACGGTACCCAAACCGCCGATACTGGCGCAGTAGGCGATACCGAGCAGGACGAAGACGTAGGTTTTGCGTTCTTTTTCTTGGTCGAGGTGGCCCATCATGCCCATTGCCAAAGGCAGCATCATGGCGGCGGTGGCGGTATTGCTGATCCACATGGACAGGAAGGCGGTAACGATAAACAACATCAACACCGCCACTTTCATATTGCCGCGCGACAGGCGCAGGAGGCTGACGGCGATTTTGCGGTCGAGACGCTGCATATGCAGGGCGGTGGCAAGCGCGAAGCCGCCGAAGAAGATGTAAATCGTCGGATCGGCAAAGCCTACCATCGCTTTTTTGATGTCCATATCGGGGAAGCCGAGTACGACGGCGAGAATCGGCACCATCAATGCGGTTACCGTGATGTGGACGGCTTCGGTAAACCAAAGCGCGGCAACGAAAATCAACAGCGCGATGCCTTTGTTGGCATCGGTACTGTACGGCAGGATGTGGTAAATGCCGAAACAGACGACGGCGGAGATGATGGTGGTCAGCAGACCTTTAAAGTCGGTAATCGGCTTTTGCGCGCTGAGTAACTCGACATTCTCAGGATGCTGGGTTTTGTCCTTTGCATGTAAGTCCATGAAGTATTCCTCTGAAACATAACGTGAAATCGTTAAAACCGCTGATGCCTAGGCTCATAGCCTGACATTGCTTTTTTATTGATTCCACTGAATCGGTTTTTCTTGTTTCCCGCGTCGGGACGTTCGTAGGCTTTGGATTTCAGGCAAACAAAGCCGTGCAGCATAGCGACGAGTATATTTGTAATCGCGTGTAGTGTAAATATAATGTTAACAATCGGGCGCGGTTTTTTACGAAAACGGATTGATGGGAAACTAAAAATGTCTATTTGTCGATTTTCAGACGACCTCTTTGTCGCTAAAGCGTTAAGGTCGTCTGAAATGCCTAAAACATGCCGTTATCGTGATATGATGCCGCATCTTTAACGACGCCGTCACGTCAATGAAAAAAATATTCAAAATCCTCCTGAAAGCCCTGTTGGCATTTATCATCGCCGCCATCCTTTACTTTGCCTCCGCCTACATCCTCGGTAAAATTCCACAAGACGGCACCGCCTCCGACGGCGACGTCACACTTTACCTGAACAGCAACGGCGTACACGCCGACATCGTCATGCCGCTTTCAGACGACCTTTTCGACTGGACCAGCATCATCAACCCTGCCGACAGTACCGCAGGGCAAGGCGATGCGCCCATCCGCTACGTCGGCATAGGCTGGGGCGAGCGCAATTTCTATTTGAACACGCCGCAGTGGTCGGATTTAACCGCCTCTACGGCAGTACAGGCATTAAGCGGAGTCAACAGCACGCTGATTCACGCCGTCTACTACCGCGAGCCGCCGCGCGAAGGCGAAAATACCGTCAAATTCACCGTCAGCCACGAACAATACCGCCGCCTGAGTGCCAACCTGATGCGTCATTTTAAATTGAAAGCGGGCAAAGCCATCCCCGTCGCCGGCGCGCATTACAGCGCTGACGACGCATTTTACGAGGCAGAAGGTCGCTACCATCTTTTCAATACGTGCAACAGCTGGCTCAACCGCCGCCTGACCGAAAGCGGCATCAACGGCGTCGTTTGGACACCGTTCCCCGATCCGCTGCTCGACAGCCACCGCACCAACACAGCAGAAAAACCATGAAAACCCTGATCATCCGCCATCTTACGCTCGGCAGCGGACAGCCGAAAATTGCCGTTCCCTTGGTTGCCCGAGACGAAGCAGCCTTATCCGCCGCCCTGAAAAACCTCGAACACGCCTGTTTCGATATTATCGAGTTCAGAGCCGACTATTTCGCCCAAGCAGGCAATCCCGAATACCTGCTCGCCCAAGCCGAAGCCGTGCGCCGCGCCTTTCCCGAAACTCCGCTGCTGTTTACCTTCAGACGCGCGGAGGAAGGCGGCGAATACTCTTGCAGCAAAGCGTATTATTTCGAGTTGCTTGATAAAGCCGCCGCTTCAGGCATCATCGACATCATCGATATCGAACTTTCCGCCGGAGAAAGCGAAGTCTGCCAAGCGGTTGCCACCGCCAAAGCGCACAACACCGCCGTCCTGATGAGCAATCACGATTTCCATCAAACGCCTGCCAAATCGGACATCACAGGTCGTCTGAAAAAAATGGAAGAAGCAGGTGCAGACATCTGCAAAATCGCCGTGATGCCCCAAAGCTCCGCCGATGTCCTGACGCTTTTGGAAGCCACTTGGGAAGCCCGTCAAATCGTAAACCGCCCGATTGTTACCATCTCCATGGGCAAACTCGGACTCGTCAGCCGCATCGCAGGTTCAACTTTCGGATCCGCCATCACGTTCGGCACGGCAGGAGCCGCCTCCGCCCCCGGTCAGCTTGATTCCGCCAGCCTGAAAAACATCTTGGATGTTTTGGAAAACAGCGGCGTTGCCGGATAACCATAAATACAAAAAGACAAAAGGTCGTCTGAAACAGCGTTCAGACGACCTTTGTAGGATATTCCGCTATAATGGCGGCAAAATTTGAATAGAAAAGGAAAATTATGAACCGTCTGTACCCCCACCCGATTATCGCCCGCGAGGGCTGGCCGTTTATCGGCGGCGGTTTGGTATTGAGTTTGCTGATGTCTGCCTGCTGCGGCTGGTGGTCGCTGCCGTTTTGGATTTTCACCGTATTTGCCCTGCAATTTTTCCGCGATCCCGCACGCGAAATCCCGCAAGACCCCGAAGCGATTTTAAGCCCCGTTGACGGACGCATCGTCGTCGTCGAACGTGCGCGCGATCCTTACCGTGATACCGAAGCGTTGAAAATCAGCGTGTTCATGAACGTCTTCAACGTCCACTCGCAAAAATCGCCTGCCGACTGCACCGTGACCGCTGTCGAATACAATAAAGGCAAATTCCTCAACGCCGATTTGGACAAAGCCAGTACCGAAAACGAACGCAACGCCGTATTGGCGACTACCGCGTCAGGACGCGAAATCACCTTCGTACAAGTCGCAGGCTTGGTTGCCCGCCGTATTTTGTGTTACACCAAAGTGGGCGAGAAACTGACCCGCGGAGAACGTTACGGCTTTATCCGCTTCGGTTCACGCGTCGATATGTATCTGCCGGTTGACGCGCAGGCACAAGTTGCCATCGGCGATAAAGTGACCGGTGTGCGCACCGTTTTGGCGCGTCTGCCGCTCCAAGCCCCTGAAGCTGTTGCGCCGACTGAAAAACCGACTGCCGCCGCACAAGCGGAAACGCCTGCTTCAGCGCAAACCGTTTCAACACAAACCGCTCCGGTGCAAACTGTTTCCGAAGTTGCGCAATCAGAAATCGAAGCGGCTGCCGATAAAGTCCGCAATGCCGCAGAGCAGGCATTGAAAGACTGATGGCTGACCATTGAACAAGAGGTCGTCTGAAAACCTTTTCAGACGACCTTGTTTTATCAGAAACGGTAAATACGGTATAATTTAAACCTTACACACATTACACCCGACGGATTGATTCCCCGTCGGTTTTCCCTTTTCAGACGACCTATACCGAATATCAAAAATCCATCCATGACCGCAAAATCCTCTAAAACCGCATCAAAGCCGAAGGCCAAAACAAACGCCAAACCGACTACACGCCGTCAAAGCCAAACCAAGGTGCAGACCGAGCCGAACAAGGTTTCCGAGCGTTTGAAGGCTGCCAAAGCGCTGCAAAAAAATGAAGAAAAAAAAGCGCGCCCCGAACACGTCGTCAATCTGATTAACGACGCGCTGTGGCTTTTCGGGCTGATGGTAACGGTCTTCATCGCCATTTCCCTTGCCAGCTTCAAAATGACCGACCCGGCATGGTCGCGCAGCGTGCCGAAACCGGACGGCATCGCCAACTTCGGCGGGCTTTTTGGCGCGTATGTTTCCGATGTCGGCTATTATCTCTTTGGTTTGTCGTTTTGGTGGTGGATCGCCGCTTCGTGCGTGTTCCTCTATAAAAATTTCCGTCCGCTGCAAAAACGTGAAAACTACAAATCCTACAACCACGGCGTTGCCGCGCTGGCTTTGTTCCTGCTTTTGGTGTGCAGCCCGATTCTCGAATACTTCACCCTTCAAAATACCTTGGACGAAACCCTGCCCGTCGGTGCGGGCGGTTTGGTCGGTGCTTTGGCAGGTTCGGGCTTGGCTTGGCTGTTGGGTAAATCCGGCAGCCTGCTGATTATGTGCGTCATGCTGCTGCTTTCCGTTTCCTTGCTGGCGCAAGTGTCTTGGCTGGAAGTGATGGCGAAAACAGGACGCAATACCGAAAGCCTGTTTTCAGGCATTTGGGGTCGTCTGAAAAAGGCATTGGGCAGACGAAAAGACGACGGCTCGACCGCCGAAGCCTTGGAGACGGAAAACACCCGCCGCATGGTGAAAGAAGCCAAAAACATCACCGCCACGCCGGTTGCTCCGCTTGCAGGCAGTACCAGCAACCGCAAATCCGTCGCGGTCTCCGTCGCGCCGCCGCCCAAAATTCAAGCTTCTTTGTTTGAAGACAACGAGCCGCAACAGACAGGCGAATACCACAAACCCGGCATGAATTTGCTGCGCCTGCCCAACGGCGAACCCGTCAACATCAATCCTGCCGAATTAGAGCGCACTGCCGAACTGATTGAGTCCAAGCTGGCAGAGTTCGGCATCGGCGTGCAAGTTGTGTCCGCCACTTCCGGCCCTGTGATTACGCGTTATGAAATCGAACCCGCGCAAGGCATAAAAGGCAGCCAAATCGTTGCTTTGTCTAAAGACTTGGCGCGTTCCATGTCGCTGCAAGCCGTGCGCATCGTGGAAACCATCGCGGGCAAAAACACGATGGGCATCGAGCTGCCCAACGAAAAACGCCAAGACGTGATGTTGAGCGAAATCTTGTCTTCGCCCGTGTTTACCGAAGCCAAATCCAAGCTGACCGTCGCCTTGGGCAAAGACATCTCCGGCACGCCCGTCGTCGGCGATTTGGCAAAAATGCCGCACCTTTTGGTCGCCGGTATGACCGGTTCGGGCAAATCCGTCGGTGTGAACGGCATGATTATGTCCATGCTTTTCAAAGCCACGCCCGACGAAGTCCGCTTCATCATGATTGACCCGAAAATGCTCGAGTTGAGCATTTACGACGGCATTCCGCACCTGCTTTGCCCGGTCGTTACCGATATGCGCGAAGCAGGGCAGGCGTTGAACTGGTGTGTCGCCGAAATGGAAAAACGCTACCGTCTGCTTTCCCACGCCGGCGTGCGCAACTTGGAAGGCTTCAACCAAAAAGTCGAAGCTGCCAAAGCATCGGGCAAACCCATGCCTAACCCGTTCAGCCTGAATCCGGACGACCCCGAGCCGCTGGAAAAACTGCCGATGATTGTGGTCGTTATCGACGAATTGGCCGACCTGATGATGACCGAACGCAAAGCCGTCGAGCAACAAATCGCCCGCCTCGCCCAAAAAGCGCGTGCTGCCGGTATCCATATGATTGTCGCGACCCAACGACCGAGCGTCGATGTCGTCACCGGCTTGATTAAAGCGAATATCCCGACGCGTATGGCGTTTACCGTACAAAGCAAAATCGACAGCCGCACCATCCTCGACCAAATGGGCGCGGACGAACTGCTGAAATACGGCGACTCCCTGTTCCTGCAACCGGGCAGCGCCGAACCTACCCGCCTGCAAGGCGCGTTTGTTTCAGACGACGAGGTGCATCAAGTCGTCAACTACGTCAAATCGCAAGCCCCCGCCGACTATGTCGAAGGTTTGCTCAGCGGTGAAGCTGCGCTGGAAACCACCAACATCGTCAATCCGAATGCAGGCAGCGATGAATTGTTCGACCAAGCCGTCGCCTACATTTTGGAAAGCAAAAAAACTTCCATCTCCTCCCTGCAACGCCAGTTGCGCATCGGCTACAACCGTGCCGCCAACCTGATGGAAGCGCTTGAAAACGCCGGTGTCGTTTCCCCCGCAGACATCAACGGCAGCCGCAGGATTCTGGCGCAAAAAGACCAGTTGTGATCTCAATAATTACCAAAGGTCGTCTGAAAACTGGTTATATCTGTTTTCAGACGACCTTTTTATGATGTCGGATTCAATGCCTTATTTTATCGGGGCAAAATCGGCCCGTCTATCGACGATATAGTGGATTAAATTTAAATCAGGACAAGGCGAGGCAACGCCGTGCTGGTTTAAAGTTAATCCACTATATTATCCAGTCAATCAAACATTGTGATATACTAGCCAGCTAATTTTCCTGCCTTTTGCAAGCAACGGACGATAAAAGCCCCGATGGGTCGGAGCCGCTTTGCAGTCATCATTGGCAAAAGGATTCCCATTTTTTATTTAACACAACAAATTAAGGTCTTACGATGAGCGTAACTGTTGAAACTTTAGAAAATCTGGAACGCAAAGTAGTGTTGTCTCTGCCTTGGTCCGAAATCAACGCAGAAACCGATAAAAAACTGAAACAAACCCAACGCCGTGCAAAAATCGACGGTTTCCGTCCGGGTAAAGCACCTTTAAAAATGATTGCCCAAATGTACGGTGCAAGCGCTCAAAATGATGTCATCAACGAAATGGTTCAACGCCGCTTCTACGATGTTGCCGTTGCCCAAGAATTGAAAGTTGCCGGCTATCCGCGTTTCGAAGGCGTTGAAGAACAAGACGATAAAGAATCCCTGAAAATCGCTGCGATTTTCGAAGTGTTCCCTGAAGTCGTTATCGGCGATTTGTCTGCACAAGAAGTCGAAAAAGTAACCGCTTCCGTCGGCGATGCCGAAGTGGACCAAACCGTAGAAATCCTGCGCAAACAACGCACCCGCTTCAACCATGTTGAACGCGAAGCCCAAAACGGCGACCGCGTCATCATCGACTTCGAAGGCAAAATCGACGGTGAACCTTTCGCTGGCGGCGCATCCAAAAACTACGCCTTCGTATTGGGCGCAGGTCAAATGTTGCCTGAATTTGAAGCCGGCGTAGTCGGCATGAAGGCAGGCGAAAGCAAAGACGTTACCGTCAACTTCCCTGAAGACTACCACGGTCAAGACGTTGCCGGTAAATCCGCTGTCTTCACCATCACATTGAACAACGTATCCGAAGCTACTCTGCCTGAAGTTGACGCCGACTTCGCCAAAGCATTGGGTATCGCCGACGGCGACGTTGCTAAAATGCGCGAAGAAGTGAAGAAAAACGTAGGTCGCGAAGTTGAACGCCGCGTGAACGAACAAACCAAAGAATCTGTAATGAACGCGCTGCTCAAAGCCGTAGAGCTGAAAGCGCCTGTTGCTTTGGTAAATGAAGAAGCCGCCCGCTTGGCAAACGAAATGAAACAAAACTTCGTTAACCAAGGCATGGCTGACGCTGCCAACTTGGATCTGCCTTTGGACATGTTCAAAGAACAAGCCGAACGCCGCGTATCTTTGGGTCTGATTTTGGCAAAACTGGTTGAAGAAAACAAACTGGAACCGACTGAAGAGCAAATCAAAGCCGTTGTTGCCAACTTCGCAGAAAGCTACGAAGATCCTCAAGAAGTGATCGACTGGTACTACGCAGAGCCTTCCCGCCTGCAAGGTCCGACTTCTTTGGCAGTAGAAAGCAACGTTGTTGATTTCGTTTTGGGCAAAGCCAAAGTAACCGAAAAAGCTTTGTCTTTTGACGAAGTGATGGGCGCACAAGCCTAATCATCTTCAAAAGGTCGTCTGAAACAGACAACTTGAAAGCACCAAAGCGTCCCTTTGGTGCTTCCGCAACATTGACAGGAGACAAAAATGTCCTTCGATTTCAATAATTACCTCGTTCCTACCGTTATCGAACAAAGCGGCCGCGGCGAGCGTGCATTTGATATTTACTCGCGCCTTTTGAAAGAGCGCATCGTATTTTTGATCGGTCCGGTAACCGACGAGTCCGCCAATTTGGTGGTTGCCCAGCTGTTGTTTTTGGAAAGCGAAAATCCGGACAAAGATATTTTCTTCTACATCAATTCTCCCGGCGGCTCGGTAACGGCAGGCATGTCGATTTACGACACCATGAATTTTATCAAGCCCAACGTCTCCACTTTGTGCTTGGGACAAGCAGCAAGCATGGGCGCATTCCTGCTCTCGGCAGGCGAAAAAGGTAAACGTTTCGCCCTACCCAACAGCCGTATCATGATTCACCAGCCTTTAATCAGTGGCGGCTTGGGCGGTCAGGCATCCGATATTGAAATCCATGCCCGCGAGCTGTTGAAAATCAAAGAGAAACTCAACCGCCTGATGGCGAAACACTGCGGCCGCGACTTGGCAGATTTGGAACGCGATACCGATCGCGACAACTTCATGTCCGCCGAAGAAGCCAAAGAATACGGTTTGATTGACCAAGTTTTGGAAAATCGCGCTTCTTTGCAGGCTTAAGGTTTGATTTGAGCAATTTAGACACACGCTGATAGAAGACACGCTGATTATTCAGCTATTGCGCCTGTGCAATGAGAGGCTGATTCTGATGAAACTGCTTGGGTAAGAACAGGGTGGGTTGGTTGAAGCGTTGCTGACGGCGGTGTTTTAATTGAGTTGATGCGAAGGTCGTCTGAAAACTTGAAAGACAGGTTTTTAGACGACCTTTTTATTTGCTGTATTGGATTATCTTACGCTTATCACTTTGGTTTGCTTTGCGGCGTTGTCTTGATATGGATAAGCAATCCCGCCGTATGCCTTATTCTGTAAAAAAAGTATGTGCGCCGAGATAATGTTTGGCGTAATACGGGCTGGAGAGCTTTTCCGTTTTAATGGTTTTGCCGCTGCTTGGGGCATGGATAAATTCGCCGTTGCCGATGTAGAGGCCGACATGGGAATATTTGGATGAGCCGCCGGTATTGAAAAACACGAGGTCGCCGGCTTTTAATTGGTTGTCGGAGATTTTTCGGCTGGCTGCCGCCATGTCGCGGGCAGTTCGCGGGAGGCTGACGCCGAGGGCGTTTTTATAGACGAATTGAATCATGCCGCTGCAATCGAAGCCGGTGGTAGTGCTGCTGCCGCCCCATCTGTAAGGCGTGCCGATTAGTCCCATGCTGTGGAGCATGAGTTCTTGAGAACCTTGAGTGCGGTCGATGTTGCTAATGCGGACGGGTTGGACGGTTCGGGCGGTGGTGTGGGTTTTGGTCTTCGGATGATGTTTGCCGGAGAAAAGACCGCAGGAGGCGAGGGGCAGGATGATGGCGGCGGTCAGAGCAGTGCGGATAATCGGTTTCATGGGATTCCTTTTAGGGAGGTTTCAGACGAGGTCTGTATGAGGTCGTCTGAAAAAGGTTTTTCTGTTTCTACGAATATGGGCGTAAAGAACGGAAGGGCGAGAAAGACGAAAAATACGGTTTGGCACAGATGAGTGAACGGACTGGTTTGTTTTTGATAATGTTCGGTTTTATCGGCAGGCTAATGTATAGTGGATTAACTTTAAACCAGTACGGCGTCGCCTCGCCTTGCCGTACTATCTGTACTGTCTGCGGCTTCGTCGCCTTGTCCT
>JUNU01000112.1 GCA_001067655.1 Neisseria lactamica | reverse complement strand
TACTATCTGTACTGTCTGCGGCTTCGTCGCCTTGTCCTGATTTAAATTTAATCCGCTATATCTTTTCAACCCAATCCACCATACTTGCAGTCATCAAAGTCCAGATATGATATAGTCCCTCCACTTTCACTCGTATTTTGAAACGGAGTAAAACCATGACTCAATCCATCCATATCCACAGCATGACCGGCTTTGCCAATGCCGCAGGCGAATGCGGCGGCAAGCGCGTGAACTTGGAAATCCGCGCGGTGAACCACCGCTATCTGGATGTCCAATTCCGTATGCCTGAAGAATTGCGCTATCTGGAAGGCGCGTTGCGCGAGAAAATTGCGGCTTCGGCCGCACGCGGCAAACTGGAATGCCGTATTCAGTTGCAGGACGCGGCAGTCGGCGGGCAGAGTTTGGAAACCAATGAAGAATTGGTGAAACAGTTGTCCGATTTGAACAAAACCTGGCGCAAGGAACACGGTTTCGGCAAGCTGACAGTCGCTGAAGTATTGCGCTTTCCGGGCGTATTGGCAGGTCAAAGCGAAGACCCCGAAGCTTTGGCGAAAACCGTGCAAGAGTTGCTAGACGAGGCGTTGAAAGAATTTGCCGCCGCCCGCAAACGCGAAGGCAAAAAACTTGGCGAACATCTGTTGCAACGTTTGACCAGCATGGAAGAAATCGTGGATGCCTTGAGTGAGCTATTCCCCAGCCTGCTTCAGGCGCATATGGACAAGGTGAACGCGCGTTTGGCGGAAGCGGTCGGCAATATCGACAACGACCGCTTACAGCAGGAATTTGCGCTGTTTATCCAAAAATCCGATGTTGACGAAGAATTCAGCCGCCTGCGCACGCACATCGCCGAAGTCCGCCGCATCGTTACGGAAAACAAAGGCAGCGCGGGCAAACGCTTGGACTTCCTGATGCAGGAACTGAACCGCGAAGCGAACACGCTGGGCAGCAAAGCAATCGCGGCGGAATGCACGCAGGCTTCGGTCGAACTGAAAGTCTTAATCGAGCAAATGCGCGAGCAGGTTCAAAATATCGAATAAGCCTTCAAAAATAAAGAAAAAGGTCGTCTGAAAAGTCATTTTCCGCTTTTCAGACGACCTTTTTCTTAATGGATGCTTAGTTTTGTCCGGGTTTGATGACTTTGACTCCCTGCTCTGTACCCAAAATCAACACATCCGCTGCGTTGCGGGCAAAGATGCCGTTTTCGAGAACGCCGGTGATGCGGTTGATTTCGTCTTCCATAGTCAGCGGACGGTCGATATGCAAGTCATAGACATCGATAATTTGGTTGCCGTGGAAGGTGGTGTAGTTCAGGCGTAATTCAGGCTGTCCGCCCATTGCCAAAAGTTTGCGCGACACCAGCGAACGCGCGCCGGGCAACACTTCTACGGGCAGCGGGAATTTGCCCAAACGCGAAACATATTTGCTCTCGTCGGCGATACAGATGAATTTGTCGGACGCACTGGCGACGACTTTTTCGTTTAAATGCGCGCCACCACCGCCTTTAATCATTTGCAGCATATGGTTCACTTCGTCTGCGCCGTCAACATAGACAGCCAGCCCCATCACATCATTCAGTGATACTTCAGGAATGTCGTATTGCGCCATCAGTTCGCTGGACTTTTTAGAAGTCGAAACCGCACCTTTGATTTTTTTGCCGCTTTTGCCCAACGCTTCGATAAACATATTCACGGTCGAGCCGGAACCGATGCCGATGTATTCGTTTTCGGGTACGAATTCCACCGCTTTCTCGGCGGCAATGCGCTTCAATTCGTCTTGAGTAGCCATGAGTTCTCCTTAATGGGATGTCGGTTGATGGGCATATGTTAACATTTTCATGCCATTTGTGCTTGCCTGCTTACGCTTTTTCCAGCAACACCGCCGCCTGCGCTTCGATGGCTTCCATGCGTCCCAGATAGCCGAGTTTTTCGTTGGTTTTGCCTTTGATATTGACACAGGCCGTCTGAATGCCCAAATCGGCGGCAATGTTGGCGCACATGGCGGGAATGTGCGGCGCGAGTTTGGGCTTTTGTGCGATGATGGTCGTGTCCACGTTCACAACGCGCCAACCTAGAGCCTGCACGCTTTGATACGCTTCGCGCAGCAATACGCGGCTGTCGGCATCTTTGAACTCGGCAGCGGTATCGGGAAAATGGCTGCCGATGTCGCCCAGACCCGCCGCGCCAAGTAAAGCGTCAGTAATCGCGTGCAACAGCGCGTCGGCATCGGAATGGCCGAGCAAGCCTTTTTCAAACGGGATGTTTACGCCGCCGAGAATCAAATCGCGGCCTTCGACGAGTTGGTGGACATCGTAGCCTTGTCCGATGCGGATATTCATGTTTTGTCCTTTTTTCAATGTCAGGTCGTCTGAAAAACGGGTTTCAGACGACCTGTAACAACAGCCTTACAATCAATTCATCCTGCGGCAGCGTCAGCTTCAAATTGCGCGTATCGCCCTGCACCAGCAGCGGCTGCACACCCAGCTTTTCCACTGCTGACGCTTCGTCTGTAATATCGCTCAAATCCTCTGCCGACAAAGCTCGGTGCAATAAGGCCGTCTGAAAAAGCTGCGGGGTTTGCGCCTGCCACAATCCGGCGCGGGAAACGGTTTCGCCGATATGGTTTTTACCATCGGCGCGTTTGAGCGTGTCGGCAACGGGTACTGCCAAAATACCGCCCTGCTCTTTCCCGCCCGCTTCTTCAATCAGACGGGTCAAAGCCTCGGGCGGCAGGCAGCAACGGGCGGCATCGTGAACGAGAATGTTGTCCTGCTCAGCCGCCAAGCCTTGTTCCAACAATGCGGATACGCCGTTGCGCACCGTTTCGGCACGGCTTGCTCCGCCTACACGAAATACGCGTGTTTTACTGGAAGGGGTCGTCTGAAACGTTTGATCTTCGGGCGATACGATGACGGCAATCAAATCGATGGCAGGATGGTTTTCAAAAATGTCTATCGTATGCTGCAACACGGTTTTGCCGTTGATTTTAACGTATTGCTTGGGCTTTCCCGCCCCAAAGCGCGTTCCGATACCGGCGGCGGGAATCAGGGCGATATGGCGACGCGTCATGCTTCGGCTCCGGCTGTTTCGGCTTTGCGCCACAGACAGGCTTCGCCCAAACCGTCCAGATATTGTTCGTGTGCGGCAAGTTCCTCTGCGTTGGCTTTGATGACTTTCAGATGCGCCGGACGCTTGGTTTCGGCAATAATGACCGGTTTGACTTCCTCGTCTTCTTCTTTTTCGCCGCCCATTAAATCAAACTGCTGGCGCGTCATGGCGAGATAGACCTCGCCCAAAAGTTCGCAGTCAATCAACGCGCCGTGCAGCACGCGCTTGCTGCGGTCGACGGAAAAGCGGTTGCACAAAGCATCCAGACTGGCTTTCTGACCAGGGAACATTTCCCGCGCCATCGCCAGCGTGTCGGTTACGGTACAGCCAAGCTCCTCGATGGAAGGCAGCCCCATACGGCGAAATTCCATGTTCAGGAAGCCGACGTCAAACTTGGCATTGTGGATAATCAGCTCGGCATCGCGTATAAAATCGGCAATCTGCCGCCCTACTTCGGCAAACGGTGGCGCGTTTTTCTCTTCCAAAACCTCAATGGTCAAGCCGTGCACCTTCGCCGCTTCTTCAGGCATGTCGCGCTCGGGATGAACGTATAAATGAAGGTTGTTGCCGGTTATTTGGCGATTGATCATTTCCAGACCGGCAAACTCGACCAAGCGGTCACCGCCTTCGGCATAAAGACCCGTGGTTTCGGTATCAAGGATAATCTGGCGTTTACTCATAGGAATATTCTGTATATCGCTCATTGATAAAATGCCTTGAATCATACGCAAGGCTGCTAAAAATGTATAGTCGGCAAAAATCGGGACGCGTGTATTTGAATGCAATATTTCTTAGAGCGTGAATGCAGCCCGACAAGGAATTTTGCTGACAATTTTTCAAACGTATTTATCTTTACATTCCCGCTAAGGCTCATTTTCTCTAAATTCCGAGTAAATCACTCAAGTTTTATCAATTTCAAAAAATTAATTTCTATAAAAATCATTATCTTATTACCTATTTTCATAATAATAACAATTATCATTTGCAAATTTTGAAATTATCCGTATAATGCAATTCATCGAAACGAAATCAACGCGCCACAGAACGAAAGGAGAAGAAGATGCCTGAAAATATTTTCCAGCAAGTCTCTCTCGACATTCTGAGACTGCACCAACACACCATCCGCTCTCTTTTGGCAACCCAGTGTTGCGATGATTGCGAAGTACATAATGCCGTATATGTTACACTCGATGGTCGTTATTATGTTTGGCTTCCCTGCATGAGTAAATCGGAGCAGCCGCAAACCGGCATCCTCCTGATTGAAGATGAAGACAGCCATTCCCGTTTAAGCTGGGTCGCCAGCACTCGGGAGGTCAAACAAAAAGACAGTTTGTACAGCCGCGTCGTTTCCGTTTTACAACGCAAAATGCAGAAGGCAAAAGAAAAGTTTATTCATGCGTCTGATGCCCGTTTGCTTGAACTGACACCGCAGCAAGGTCGTTTGACGACCAAAAGCAAAGATTTGTCGCTTTCACCCTATGATTTGATGAAGGCACTTTATCCGGCAACCCATCAACGTCAATTAGAGGAGTTCGCCCTGTAACAGTTTTGGTAGTGGTTTGTGTTCCTTTTGCGCCCCTTAAAATTAAAGGGGCGATTTTTTTTGCCTGCAACTCAATATGGCTTCCATCAAACCAATCAAAAAGGTCGTCTGAAATCAAAAAAGGTCGTCTGAAATCGGATTCAAACTTCAAATCCGGTTTCAGACGACCTTTTGTCTATTACCGTTTATTTGCCTGCTTCAGATGAAGACAGATTTTCCGGCAACATGTCCTGCTCGTCAAAATCAGGCTCAGGCTCATTTTGCAACACCTTGCCATTTAATTTCAATTCGTTGTTTTGCAGGGTCAGATGGGTTTTGATGTTGTTTTCTTCCAAAGTCAGGTATTGCTCCTGCGCCATACTTTTCACAGTGCTGTCCACCATCAGACGCAGCGTTTCATTGATGTCCTCAATTCCTGCGCGTCCGGCTTCTTCATCCTCGGCATTGACGCTAAACAGGCTGCGCGCTTGGTTGATTGCCATCTGCTCCAACAGTTTTTTCGGAACGCTCACATTGAAATCGGCATGGGTTTTTTTCAACATCTCGCTGAGGCTGTTCAAATCTTTTGCCGCCAAGCCTTTAAAGGCGAGTTTACCGCTGACATCCACTTGACCTTGCGGCATGATGAATTTGAATGTTTTGACATTCAGCACCGGATCATTGGTAAATAAACCCGAAGCTTCGTTTTTGGCGGTTTGGAGCAAGGCGTTTTGAATCTCTTCCTCGCTCATTTTCTTATTGGCGACTTCGGCAAGCTTGGCTTTCAAAGCCTGCAAACCTTTGCCGTCCAAATGCTCTGCGGCCACATTGATATCCAGCGGACCATATTTATCTTCGCCATAAACCAGCTCTTCAAATTGGAACCGTCCTTCGCTATTGATAAATTTATCAACTTCGTTGGTATTGGTATCAAATTTCAGTTTGCTGACTTCGATTTTGGAAGGCGCGATACTGCCGGTCGGATTGATAAATGCGCCGATTTGCAGATTGGTCACGAGATTGACCAGCTCGTTCAGCTTTACGTTGTAATCAATGTTTTCTTTCCATTGCAGCAGGAATTTATCCAAAGTAATGCTGCTTTTACCCAAAGAAAGCTTGTTGCTTCCGTCTGAAGTTTCGGATTGGAAATGTAAATTTTCCATCGAAACATCGCCCTTATCCGCCAACTTGATCTGTAAAGACGGAGCGGTATAGTCGTGGCGGTAACTTTGGAAATCTTTTTCGTAATCAGTGTTGCCGCTCAAGCCTTTCCAGCTGAGCTTGATACCGGACAGCTCTTCATAATCGAAAGCCGGAACGCTCAGTTGAAGCTTGCCGCTTCCGCCGAAATAAATCGTGTTGCTCATGGTCAAAGGAGCTTGTTGACCAAAGAAGCGCGACAATACTTTTTCGGTTTCCGGATGGTATTTGAACTCTGTTTCCACATGAGCCTGAGTACCGAAACCGCCGGCAAACGGGCCATGGCTGACATGGTTCACAACCGTAATCGGCTCTTGCAAAACGGTTTTCAGATTATCAGGCAAATATTGCTGGGTATTTTGAAGCAATGTCGGTTTCAGGCGTATGACCGTAGTTTCGGTTGCACCGAACCAGCCTCGATCATATTGGTGGGATTCTACGGTTAGAAAACCTGATTCCTGCAACAGCTTTTGTTGTGCGGTCAGGGTTTCTTCTGCTTTGATGCCGAAGTAGTAAGGCGCACCGAGGCCGGCGGCGATGGCTACGGCAACGGTCGAAATAAGATACTTTTTCATTGCTACAAACAGATAGGTTGAAAGTGATAAGAATAGCATTTTTTGACCGATTTGTCTTTTGGGAGACCTGGGCGGTACAAATAAACCTATATTTGGTATAGTGGATTAACTTTAAACCAGTACGGCGTTGCCTCGCCTTGCCGTACTA
>JUNU01000111.1 GCA_001067655.1 Neisseria lactamica | reverse complement strand
AAGGGAATCGAACCCCCGACCTTCGCGTTACGAATGCGCTGCTCTACCGACTGAACTACACTGGAGTGATGTTCGTTATCATATACATAATAAAACTGTGTGGTAACGGCCGTTTTAGCCGCGTGAGAAAGAAGCCGTCTGAAAACTCGGTCGTCCGCCCTGCTTTCAGACGACCCGTACGCGGTATAATGCCTGCCCGCCCGCATGGTCGGGCCTGACTGTATTCCCAACGAAACGATTGATATGACGACCCGCATTCCCGCCGATACGCCGCAATTCCGCACGGTGTCTTATTTTTTAACTGCCGCAGCGCTGTTGGCCGTGCTGCATTTTCATTTCCTGCCGCTGCTGCTGTCGGTTATCCTGACTTATATTTTCATTACCCGCACCAATGGCCTGATTTTGTGTTTCCGCCGCCGGCTGTTTCAGTGAAATGCCTTCCTGCACCGCTCGCTGAATGCGCACAATGTCAATCTGAGACCTTTGCAATAACATAGGTTACTAAAATTTTATGCTTAATCTCATTTTCA
>JUNU01000110.1 GCA_001067655.1 Neisseria lactamica | reverse complement strand
CGGCGTCTTTTTTGGGGACGGGCTGTCCGCCCAGCTGCGCCATCAGTTTGGCGGCGAGGGAGGCGTCATCGCCGAATTCGCGCTGCTCGATCAGCTCGTTGCCGGCATTGTAACGGTAGCCGGTGAGCTTATGGTCGAAACCGCTTTCGGCAATCAGGCGGTCGAGGACGTCGTAGACAAAGCGGTAGCGTGCACCGTTTTCATTGGTGAGGCCGATTAGGCGGCGGGCTTTGCCGTAGTGGTAGCCGAAGGTATGGCCCAAGGCATTGGTACGTCGGGTCGGCAGACCGTCTTGGCCGTATTCGTAGGTGCTTTTGGCTCAGATTGTTAAAGAATAAATGGTTCAGACGACCTCGAAAAAGGATTGAGGTCGTC
>JUNU01000109.1 GCA_001067655.1 Neisseria lactamica | reverse complement strand
CTGTACTGTCTGCGGCTTCGTCGCCTTGTCCTGATTTAAATTTAACCCACTATACAATCTGTCCTTACGAGCGGTAGTCTGCGTTGATGGAGACGTAGTCGTGCGACAGGTCGCAGGTATAGACGGTGGCGGAGGCTTGTCCGCGGTGGAGTTTGATGCGGACGGTGATTTCGTCTTTCGCCATCACTGCCTGTCCTTGTTCTTCGGTGTAGCTTGCGGCGCGGCCGCCGTTTTCGGCAACCAATACGTCGTCCAGATACATTTCGAGGATGTCGGCGTCCAAATCGGCGATGCCGGCGTAGCCGATGGCGGCGAGCAGTCTGCCGAGGTTGGGGTCGGAGGCGAAGAAGGCGGTTTTAACGAGGGGCGAGTGGGCGACGGCGTAGGCGACTTGGCGGGCTTCGTCGCGGGTTTTGGCGTTTTCGACGCGGACGGTGATGAATTTGGTCGCGCCTTCGCCGTCGCGGACGATGGCTTGGGCAAGTTCGAGGGCGAGGCTGCCGAGCAGGTCTTTGAGCTGTTTGTAGCGCGGGTCGGCGATGTTGTCGATTTCGCTTTGGCTGTTTTTGCCGGTAGCGATGATGACGAAGCTGTCGTTGGTGCTGGTGTCGCCGTCAACGGTGATGGTGTTGAAGGTTTCGTCGGCGATTTCTTGGGTCATCAGTTGGAGGACGGGTTGGGAAACTTTGGCATCGGTGGCGATGAAGGAGAGCATGGTCGCCATGTTGGGATGAATCATGCCGGAGCCTTTGGCGATGCCGGTGGCGCGGACGGTGTGTTTTTCGCCGACGCTGCCTTCGCGCGAGGCGGATTTGGGCACGGTGTCAGTGGTCATGATGGCGCGTGCGGCATCCGCCCAGTCAGCGGGCTGCATTTTGGGCAGGGCGGCAACGATTTTGCCGACGGGCAGGGGCTCGAGGATGACGCCTGTGGAGAAGGGAAGGACTTGGGAAGGTTTGCAGCCGGTTTGTTCGGCGGTGGCGGCGCAGGTTTCGATGGCGTCGATTCTGCCTTGCGCGCCTGTACCGGCGTTGGCGTTGCCGGTGTTGATGATGATGGCGCGCACGCCGTCTTCGTCGAAGAGGTGTGATTTGGCGATGTGGACGGGGGCGGCGCAGAAGCGGTTGGTAGTGAAGACGGCACCGACGGTGTTGCCGCCGGAAAGTACCATCAGGGTGAGGTCGGCGCGGTCGGTTTGTTTGATGCCTGCGCGGGCGGTGAAGAGTTGGATGCCGTCGATGTTCAGCAGTTGGTCTGCGGTTTTTTCTGTGAGGTTGACTGCCATTTTGCTGCTCCTTTGTTTGGGGTTGCTATGGGTTTGGGTTTCAGACGACCTTTTTGGTTCATCGGAGGTCGTCTGAAAAGTGTTCAGAATCCTAATACGGGGATGATAATCGGGGCGATGGCGGCGGTCAGTACGCCGTTGAGGGTCAGCCCCAGCCCTGCGTATGCCGCCATGCGCCGGCTGCGCTCGAGTGAGGCGGCGATGCCCATGGCGTGTGAGGCGGTGCCGAGCGACATGCCGACCGACGAGGGCATGCCGACGGTGTTTTTAAGCACGGTATAACCGGCGATCTGCCCGACCAGTCCGGCAACGATGACGGTGGCGGCGGTGATGGCGGGGATGCCGCCTATGGTGCGGGTGATTTCGATGGCAATGGGGTTGGTCACGGATTTGGCGGCGAGCGAGAGGACGACTTCGCGTTCCGCGCCCAGCCATTTGGCGAAATACATGCCCGTGATGATGCCGGTCACGCTGCCGGCGAGCTGCGAGACGATGACGGGCAGCCACTGGCTGAAGATTTTTTGACGGTTTTGATAAAGCGGGACGGCAAGTGCGACGACGGCGGGCTTGAGCCAGAAGTCGATAAACTGCGCGGCATCGTGGTACACGGCGTAATCGATGTCGAGGATTTTAAGGTAGGCAATCAGGGTAACGGTGCTGATTAAGACGGGGTTGAGCAGCAGATAACCCGTCCGCGCGCGGAGGATGAGTGCCAACGCGTAAACCGCCAGCGTCAGGAAAAGCAGGACGCTGGGCTGTTGCCACAGGGAAAGGATGCCGTCCATCAGATTTTCTCCCGTATCCATTGATGCACCTTGCCCGTTACCAACAGGACGCACACAGTACTGGCGGCGGCGGAGACGAGTATCGACAGCCAACTGTCGGCAATCAAATCCAAATAGCTGATGACGGCGACGCATGGCGGCACGAGGAAAAGCGTCAGGTTTGCCATCAGCGCGTCGGTAAGCTGCTGCAACCACTCGGCTTTCACCCACCCCGCCTGAAGCATGGCAAACAGAATACCCATGCCGATAATGCTGCCGGGTAATTTGATGCCCGTAAGATAAGCGGCGGTTTCGCCGAGCGCGAGGCAGCCGAGCAGGACGAGCAAGGCGCGGATGGTGTGCATGGGTCGGGTTTCCTCTATGGTTTGCCGCTTTGCAGACAGGCGGTTTATGAATCTTTGTTAATAATTAAATCATAACGCCCTTGGGGTCGTCTGAAAAGTATGGTTCAGCCCAAATGCAACATCGATTTGCTGTTTTTCGTATTTATCAGAATCAATCCATGTTGAAACCAAACGATAAGGTCGTCTGAAAGCATCTTGCCGGCTTTCAGACGACCTTGTTGGGTTGCCGCCCATAAAAAACGGCATGGTCAAAAGCCACGCCGTCGGATAGGGATTTCCGCCTAGGATTTCCGGTAGGGGTTTTCCACACCTTCAATCAAGGCTTGCAGGTATTCGCGCAACTGCTTCTCGCCGCACCCCATCAAAAGCGCGTCTTCGAATGCATCTTGCGCCGCCTGATAAAGCTCGGTCATGTTCTCGGTCATGACTTTCACTTTTTCAGTGCAGGATACGATTTGCCCGTCGTCGTCATACCATTTGGGCATTTCAGGCATACTCACGTTGGTGCTTTCCTAGACTTAATTGAGGAAACGGGACGGATCGTTTTTCTTCACGCGGCGGGCGAAGGCGTATTTGGCGTTCCAGTATTTGTTGCTGAGGCTGGTAACTTCGATACGTTTGCCGGTACGCGGCGCGTGGATGAAACGGTTGTTGCCGATGTAGAGGCCGACGTGAGAGATTCTGCCGCGACCCATCGTGCGGAAGAACACCATGTCGCCCGGCTGCAATTCGCTACGCGATACGCCGACACCCATTTTTGCCTGTGCGGCGGAAGTGCGCGGGAGGTTTACGCCCATCGAGCGTTTGAAGATGTGCTGCATGAAACCGCTGCAGTCGAAACCTGTGGACGCGGATGTACCGCCGTAGCGGTAGGCTACGCCCAAAAGCCCCATCGCGCTGCTGATGAGTTCGTCCGCATTGTCTGATGACTGTACAGAGCTTACGGGTTGGCGGGGAGCGATCGCGGCAGTGATTGCGCGTCCGGGTTGGAGGAGTGCCGGGGAAGCAGGTTGTCTTGCATCTTCAAATTGGTTTAAAACCTGCTGTCTGCTTCTGACGAACGAATCGAGATCGTCGGCGTTTGCAAAATGAATGCCGGACAGCACATAGACCGAAGCCAATAGTGCCGCCAGCCTGGATAAGGCTTTCATGTTTGACTGATTCCATTTTCAGACGACCTGTCTGCCGCCTGCTATTATGTTATTCTGTATCTGGGATATTCAGGCGATTGTATATAAAAAACAGGATGTTTGGCAAAAAAGCGTCTGTTATATTGCGTTAAAGCGTTGTTTATAAAAAATTTTGCGAAGATACCCGACCAATGATGATACCTACTCTGCTCGCTATGCGCGACTTTTCCAGAATGCGCGAAATTATTACCGTACTGACGAAATACGGCTTGGGCGGCTTTGTGCAGCGCATCCGTTTGGGCGCGGCGGGCAGGGACGAAGTGCATCCCGACAGCCGTTATATGAGTACGCCGCGACGCTTCCGCAAAGCGTTTGAGGAGCTGGGGCCGACCTTCGTCAAACTCGGTCAGGTATTGTCCACGCGGGTCGATATTTTCGGGGCGGAGTGGATTGAAGAGTTTGAACAACTGCAAAGCAACGTCGCGCCGATACCGTCGTCTGAAATCTATACTTTGGTCGAAGCCTATTTAGGCAAGCCCGTTTCCGAAGTGTTCCGCAGCATAGACCCGAAACCCGCAGGCAGCGCATCGGTGGCTCAAGTACACCGCGCCGAACTTTTAGACGGAACCGCCGTCGCCGTCAAAGTCAAACGCCCCGACATCGAGCCGGTCATTCAGGCGGATTTGCGGATTTTGAACCACCTCGCCAGACTGATGGAATCCGAAATCCCCGAAGTGCGCCGTTACCAGCCCGTATTGATGGTCGCCTATTTTGCCAAGAGTCTGGCGAAAGAAACCGACTTATCGGTAGAGCTGCGCTATATGCAGCGCTTCGGTCAGACCTTTTCAGACGACCCCTTGGTCCGCATCCCCGCCGTCTATCCCGACATTTCCAACCGGCACATCCTCGTACAAGACTACATCGGCGGCACGCTCCTGAAAGACGCCGACCTCGAAACCATGCCCCACACCTTGCGCAACGGGCTTGCCGGACGGATTACCGACACCCTCTTCACCATGATGCTGCGGCAAGGCTTTTTCCATGCCGACCCCCATCCGGGCAACATCTTCATCAACGACAACGGTGGCATCACCTTCATCGACTTCGGGCTGGTCGGACACCTCGGCAACACCCGCCGCCGCGAAATCCTCAACCTTATCAACGCCCTGACCAACAACGACGCGCTGCTCATCCAATACGTCCTCAGCGACTGGGCGCAGGGCGATTTGCCCGACGAAAACCTGCTCGGCGCCGACGTCTTGGAAATGCTGCTCAACTACGAACACACACCCATCCGCGACCTGCGCGTCAGCCAAGTCATTAACGACATCACCTCCATCATGCGCCGCCACGGGCTGACCCTGCCCGGCGACCTCGTGATGCTCTTCAAGACCCTCATCACCCTCGAAGGCGTCGTCAAACGGCTCGACGGCAGTATCGAACTGCTCGAACGCGCCAAACCCATCACCGAAGCTGCCGTCAAAGAACAAGCCTCCGCCGCCCACATCGCCCGCAATGCCAAAACGCAACTGCGCACCCTGTTGCAAATGGCGGAGTCGCTGCCGCAAGACTTCTTCAGGCTGACCAGAATGCTGCAAAAAGGCAAGCTCGGCGTTACCCTGGACCTCAGGCACTCAGACCGCATCAGCCATCAAATCGACAGCGCCGCCAACCGCCTGACCATGGGCATCGTCACCGCCGCCTTGATTATCGGCTCGTCCATCGTCATGAGCATAGAAACCGGCCCCAAGTTTATCGGCTTCATCGGCTACCTGATCGCCTTCGCCAACAGTCTGTGGATTATCTGGTCGGTGTGGCGGTCGGGGAAACACTAAACTGCCTGCTTCCGAAGCAAACCGCCTCAAAAGCAGGCAAGATATTGTGTGCCTTACACGCCTTACGGCACGGTATTAAAACAACTTACGCACTTCGGCTTCGATATCCGCCGCCCGCATAAAGGTTTCGCCGATTAAGAACGTATGCACGCCATGACCGCGCATAAAGTCCACATCGTCTTTGTTTCGGATACCGCTTTCCGTGACGACCGTTTTGCCCGACAAATCGGGAAGCAGGTCTAAAGTCTGTTGAAGCGTGACTTCAAAAGTCCGCAGATTACGGTTGTTCACGCCCCAAAGCGGCGTGGTCATGTTACGGCATTTTTCCAATTCGGATTGGTCGTGCAATTCCAGCAGCACGGTCAAGCCCAAATCGTGGGCAACGGCTTCAAAATGTGTCAACTGCTCGGCATCCAAAGCCGCCGCAATCAATAAAACCGCATCTGCGCCCCATGTGCGCGCCTGATAAATCTGATAGTCGTCGATAATGAAATCCTTGCGCAACACCGGCAGGCTGACCGCCGAACGCGCCTGTTTCAAATACTCGGGCGAACCTTGGAAATACACTTCGTCGGTCAACACAGACAAACAGGCCGCCCCCGCGCGTTCATAAGCGCGCGCAATGTCCGCAGGGTGAAAATCAGGCCGTATCAGCCCTTTGCTGGGACTGGCTTTTTTGATTTCCGCGATAATGGCAGGCAAGTTTTGGGCGTGTTTATTGCGGATGGAAGCAAAAAAGTCACGCACGGGTTCGGCATCGCGCAACCGTGCTTTGACTTCCGCAAGCGGTGCCGCCGCTTTTTGCGCGGCCACTTCTTGAGCCTTGGTGGCAAGGATTTTATTGAGGATATCGGTCATAAATGGCTTTCGGTCAATACATGGCGGAACCACGCAAAACAGCAAGCGACCCGATGCCGCTACATTTTGCGCCCTTCCATACCGTAAAGGGAAAAATGGTTTATCTTAACATTTACGAGGTCGTCTGAAAAACAGAAGATGGTTTCAGACGACCTCCCCGCGATGACAACACAACATACTCACCCCGCCCGCAACCGAAATCTACCGCCCATCCCGTCTCGCCGGCCAGATAATCCGCGTATGCTATGATGTTTCACTGTCGCGCCATCCAACCGATATCCCGCCGCACACACCTAACACATATCACCCAAAGGAATCATTTATGAAAAGATGGATAATATGGGGCTTCCTTCCGCTTCTCCTCATCTGGGCGACCAGCGTGGCTTGGCTGCATTACCAAGCCGTCCAAGCAGAAAAAGCATCCCAAAACATCAAACCTGCCGACATCGCCGTCATTTTAGGCAATTCCGTCAACAGGCGCGGCAAGCCCAATCCCTGCCTGCGCTCCCGAGTGGAAGCAGGCGTCGCCCTCTACCGCCAAAACAAAGTCAACGGGTTGCTGATGAGCGGCGGCACGGACGGCGACGGCAGCAACGAAGCGGCAGCCATGCAATCTATGGCGATAGACATGGGCATTCCGCCCGAACACATCCGCATCGAAAACAAATCAGAAAGCACCTTTGAAAACATCGCCTTGAGCGCCCCGCTGTTGCAAGACGTATCTAACGTCATCATCGTCAGCGACGCCTTCCATCTCGCACGCGCCGAGTGGCTCGTCAACCGTCATTTAAAAGGCAAAAACGTCCAGTTTTACGCTTCCGATTCCTGCGGCGACTCCACACCCAATTACCTGCGCAAGCTCTCCCGCGAAATACCCGCGTGGATTAAAGCCATGATTATGCACCGCTGAATCCTGCCCGTCCGAAGCAGACGGCTTTCGGTTTGGCAAGCAGCGTTCACAGCTAGGCATTGTCTGCATGGTTCATCATTGACAAAAGGTCGTCTGAAAACCGAAATCCGTTTTCAGACGACCTTTCCGTTATTCATCCCTTCAAACGCCATAACTGCAAATACCAAGCAACATATCGCCGCAAACGCATTTCCGTTATATCCAAAGAAGCAAACAATATTTCCCGCGCGATTCCCGCCTTGTTATATTCCCCGCTCAAGTATTTGTCTGATAAGGAAAATATGATGGGACTCAAATCATGGCTGGGCATTATCTTCATCGGCGCAACGGTGTGGCTCGCCTCATGCGGTCAGTCCGGCGGCACATCGAAAGGCAAACCCGAGCGCGTCGTCATGTTGAATGTATCGTACGACCCGACACGCGAGTTCTACCGCGAATACAACCCATTTTTCCAACACTACTGGCAAAAAACACACGGACAGGAAGCAGATATCCGCCTCTCCAACGGCGGTTCGGGCAAGCAATCATTGACCGTGCAAAACGGCTTGAAAGCCGATGTCGTAACGCTTGCGCTGGCATCCGACATCGACGCGCTCCATCACAGCAAAGCAGGCAGACAACTCTTGTCGGCAGATTGGCAAAAAGCCCTGCCGCACAACAGCACGCCCTACACTTCGACCATCGTGTTCCTGGTACGCAAAGGCAACCCCAAGCAGATTCATGACTGGGACGACTTGGTCAAAGGCGACGTACAAATCATCACGGCAAACCCGAAAACTTCAGGCGGCGCACGCTGGAATTTCCTGTCGGCTTGGGCGTATGCGCAAGAAAAAGGCGGAGATGCGGCGGCAGAACAGTTTGTCTCCGAACTCTACCGCCGCGTGCCGGTCATGGACGCAGGCGCGCGCGGTTCGACCATTACCTTTACACGGCGCGGACTAGGCGATGTTTTGCTGGTATGGGAAAACGAAGCACACCTCGCCTTGCAGGAAAATCCGAACCAATTTGAAATCATCACCCCGTCAGTATCCATGCTGTGCGAACCGCCCGTCGCTGTGGTCAGTGCAGTAGCAAAAGAAAAAGGCACGGAACAAATCGCCAAAACCTATTTGGAAATGCTGTATAGCAAAGAAGCGCAACGAATGGCGGCACGCCATTTCTACCGCCCCACCGACGAAACCGTACGCACCGAATTTAAAACACGCTTCCCCGATTTGAAACTGGTCAGCATCGACGAAACTTTCGGCGGCTGGCGCAAAGCGCAAGCACGATTCTTCAACGACGGCGGCGTATTCGATAAGATTTACCGACCGCAAAACTGATTGCATCTTAGATAAAACAAAGGTCGTCTGAAAACCTGTTTCCAAGTTTTCAGACGACCTCTTGGTCTTCATACGCTTACACGAACCAATCAGAAAAACAGCTCGCGCCAGCTGATACGTTGCAGACCACAGATACGGCCTTTCACTTCCAGTGATTGCGCATTATTCAGCAACAAGCTGCGTTGGTCACCCTCTTTGCCTGAGAAGCATCTATTGTTGGGCGTACCAGAACCCAACCCAAGCTCTTTATCCGTACCGGTTTCACCGCTATCACCATCGGCGGTAACAGGATCGTCCGTACGCTTGTTCGGATCGATAAAGGTGAAGCTGACAATACCTTCTTGAGTCAAACCATTGGCGTATTGCGTACCAAAACCACTCAATTCACGCTTAAATATATCAGGCGTAAAACGTGCGCTACGGCTATTGAGTGCACCGCCGTTATCAGCATTGATGCCGAGGAAGGTTGTGCTGGTTACGGTTGACTTATTGTTGCTGACAGGCATACACAAGTCTTTTTCCGCTTCCTCCTTGCCGATAGTCTTACCGCCATCGGAAGTGTACTTGCGTATCGTAACGATGGCAGTCCGCAGAATCATAGTCGGCTTAATGCTGACACGCTCGCCAGAACCTAGATTGATGAACCAGCCTTTATGCGTCTCTTCAATTTTTTCATTACTCAGATACAATGCCTTACTGGTTCGTGGCTGATTGTTTCCATCGTTATATGACTGCTCTACCTCAGTAATCGTTTGCTTGCGTAGGTTTTGCTCGGCAACATCTTGATTTGTCTTATCTGCAGCAAGATCTTTCGGCGCTTTATCCAGTTTTTGAAAAATACCGTAAATCGATTGTGTTTCAGTATTGCTCAAATCACTTTGGTAAATCTCGCTACCCGTACCGAAAATCACGACGTATTCCTTAGCTCCTTTTCGTGATACGGCAGGAGCCGAGGTAATCGGCTTGTTTGGTGAACCGGAGAAAATTTTAACCGCAGTCCAATCTTTCGGGCTTGCAGCACGCAGGTCGAAGCGGTACATATTACCCCCTCGGTCGCCTGCAAAGGCAAAATCGACAACCCCGTCAAAATCGGTATCGAGCAACGTCGGTGTAGACAGCCCGCCTACACCACCCTTCACGACAATTTTCGCCAGTTGATCACCGGGTTTTCCTGCAGCCTGACCGCGTTTCTCGCCTGTACCAACTTCTTTACCAAGCATTTCGTAAACATATAACGCAGTTTCGTTGGCTGTCGCATCTTTTTCTTCGGCTGCGTAGCCACTGGCGAGGAAGCCTGCGTAACGGATGTTTTCATCCAGTTTGGCACTACCGTCAGTTTCACGTTTGGTGGAAACACGACCGATTTGCGGCGTACCGATGGTAAAGCCCAAAGTATTGTCTTTACCTTTGGCCGTTTCAAACAAAGGAACTTTATCGCTCCAAGCAGCCGCATCCATACCGGTATTGGTGGTTTGATCTTCTTTACCGCCTATATTGAGAGCGTATGCACCACGTCCGCCTTGTCCCATTGCGCCAAACATAAAGACACGTTGCTGAAACTTACTGCCTTGTTCAGCTGCGGCAGTCTGACGCAGGGTAAAGCCACCATTTACGCCGTATTTATGGTTTTCAATGGATTTTCCGTAATCCGCATGTGCAATGTCTTTCAATACTTTGGCAAGCGTAATCGGGTTGCCTGACGCATCGTTTTCGCGCTCCATCGCAGAAGGAAGATAGCTGACTTTCAAATCATAAGGATGTTCGCCTGCCGTACTTTGGAAAATATGCACCATACCGTCGTTGGCTGCGGCAACCAAATATTTGCGGCGACCATTCTCCTGATTACCGACTGCAGCAACGGAACCGTCCAAAATATCGCCCAAATCACGCTCTCCAGGTTTACGGTCACGGTAAGGCTTGTATGCACTGTCATCATTGCCGACCCTACCCGTCCAATTGAGCAGTTTTTTCCATTCGTCTTTGTCACTATTCTCAATGCCGAAATAGGCATTGTTGACTTTATCGGTAGGGATGGCGTCGATAAAGTAAGTATTAGAACCTGTGTTAATCAATGTTTTACGATTACCAAAGGAAGGCTGGGTAACCGTACCTTCCCGTCTACCATCACTATTATTCAATTTATTAAATAAAATCTGACTGCTCCAAGAGCCGGTATTCAGCTTGATGGTTGCCGCCAAATCGGGAATACCGCTGCTGGAAGTTGCCGGAGCGGTACCGCCATCCAAAGTAATCGGTTCACTTTGGCTATCATTTTTAATCGTATCTGTAATAGTTTTGAATGCCTCAAGTAAGGTTTCTGATTTATTAGCAATGTAATACCACTCTTTTTTACTGGCGCCTCGCTTCAGATAATCTTCACCTGCCAGGGTAATATCGCCACCAAAACCTACAGTAAATGTTTGAACAGTTTGCTTTTTGTAGTCCCCAAAATCATTTGGATCGCCATCCCAGCTCTTACCCGCTTTATCCTTACCACCGACTTTAAAATCTTTTTCTGCTAGTTTTTTACTGAAAAAGGCCAAACCGTTACCGCGATCCCAAAACTGATCGTAGGAAGGCTCTGCCCTCATACAACGTAAAAGCCTATCCTGCCCTTTTCGTTCGCCGAAATATTCGTATGCTTTCTGGTAATCTTCACTATCATAAGCATTATGAACTCTCCAATTGTAATCTTTAGCAGCATAATAAAAACGACGGGCATCATAATCAAAAATCGTCCTATCTGGCCAATATGGAGAATTACCACAATAAGAGCTATAGTTAGCATCGCCATCCGACATCATGACGACATACGATTTTTGACAACGGTACTCAACCTTAGGCATAACAATCGTACTGACAATTTCAAAATAGCGGCGTGTTGCTGGGGTTGCATAGCCAGTACTCATCTTGTTGACACGCGTTTTCATTGCCTCTGGGTCAGAACTGAAAAAATCAGCATCTGATCGACCATTGTTATGAAGCGTCTGCAACCCCCAGTTAAACTGATCCTTATATTGATCAAGAATATCATTTAGCGCATTTTTCGTTACTTCTAACCTATTTAAAGGTTCCCCCCTCTTCCCCCTGGCTCCAGGTACAATAGAACCCATACTCGCCGAATCATCAATAAAAAACATAATGTTATGTTTGACTTTCGGCTGCTCTGTAATTTGGCTTTCGTTTTGCAAATAAAGCGGGGTTTTGGCAAACTGTGCTTGCGCTTGTGATGCCGCCCCCATCAGTGTGAGCGCGGAGGCGATGCTGTAAATCATCGGACGGATGGAGCCGGGGCAACGTGAAGGTTTGTTTTTCATAATGCGTTCTTTTTTCATAAAATCGTCGGTTGACGGATGATGACGTTGTTTTTATTTTCTCGGAATGAGATTCTAACATTTACGATGTCATTTATGTGGGGTTCGGGCTGTTTTTTTTATCTGATGCGGCGAACAATGGCGAAAATGAAACAGACTTCATGATTGTAAAGGGAAAATCCGTTGCCAAGCCACAGCTTGAACGATATGGCTTTTTGACGTAGAATGCATTGCTTCTACGGCATAGGCAGCTATGCCTGAAAAAGCACGTTACGCAGCAAAATCAAGGCTGCGGGGCGTGTTTTTTTTTAGCCGATATTTTCTCAGGCGGTCTTTTTTGTAAACAATTTTCAGACGACCCCTGCCCGTTTCTGCAAACCGACCATCATCAGGCAAACAGGATTCATCATGACCACTCCGGCTCTTCTCGTTCTCGCTGACGGCAGCGTATTTCACGGCACATCAATCGGTTACGAAGGTTCGACTTCCGGCGAAGTCGTGTTCAACACTTCCATGACCGGCTATCAGGAAATCCTGACCGACCCGTCCTACTGCAAACAAATCGTTACCCTCACCTACCCGCACATCGGCAACACCGGCACCAACGCCGAAGATGAAGAAAGCGGCAGCGTTTATGCCGCAGGCTTGATTATCCGCGACCTGCCGCTGCTGCACAGCAACTTCCGCGCTTCCGAAAGCCTGCACGACTATTTGGTGCGCAACAAAACCGTCGCCATCGCCGACATCGACACCCGCCGCCTGACCACGCTGCTGCGTGAAAAAGGCGCACAAGGCGGCGCGATTTTGACCGGCGCGGACGCTACGGTTGAAAAAGCGCAAGAACTCATCACCGCGTTCGGCAGCATGGTCGGCAAAGATTTGGCAAAAGAAGTTTCCTGCAAAGAAGCCTACGAATGGACCGAAGGCGAATGGGCGTTGGGGAAAGGTTTCGTTACCCCTGCCGAACAGCCGTTCCACGTCGTCGCCTACGATTTCGGCGTGAAAACCAACATCCTGCGTATGCTCGCCTCGCGCGGCTGCCTCCTGACCGTCGTTCCCGCCCAAACCAGCGCGGAAGATGTGTTGGCGCTCAACCCCGACGGCGTGTTCCTCTCCAACGGCCCCGGCGACCCCGAGCCTTGCACCTACGCCATCGAGGCCGTGCAAAAACTGATGGCAAGCGGCAAACCCATCTTCGGCATCTGCTTGGGACACCAGCTCATCAGCCTCGCCATCGGTGCGAAAACCCTGAAAATGCGCTTCAGCCATCACGGTGCCAACCACCCTGTACAAGATTTAGACAGCGGCAAAGTCGTCATCACCAGCCAAAACCACGGTTTCGCCGTCGATGCCGACACTCTGCCCACCAACGCACGCATTACCCACAAATCCTTGTTCGACAACACCTTGCAAGGCATCGAACTGACAGACAAACCTGTATTCTGCTTCCAAGGCCACCCCGAAGCCAGCCCGGGCCCGCAAGACGTCGGCTATCTATTCGACAAATTCATTGACAATATCAAAGCAGCAAAACAATAAAGCTGATTTTTTCAGACGGCCACACTCAACTCGACAACAGGCCGTCTGAAAACCAAACTTCAAAAATATAAATTCAGCCCCCTCTCAACATCTGTACAGCCTGAAAACCCAATCGTCTAATCAGAAAGGAAAACCAAT